>JALZIX010000018.1 GCA_030860025.1 Actinomycetota bacterium | reverse complement strand
CATCCGGTCCGCCGCCCCAGGTTCGGTCTCCAGAAACAGGCTCGGCTCGGTCAGTTCCACCTCGAGGATGCGCGGCGCGCCGTGCGCATCGGGCAGCAGGTCAACTCGGGCGTAAAGGGGCGCACCGAATTGTGAATCCGACAGCCAGGCCATCGTGGCGTCGCCAAGGGCACGTTCTGCGGCCGAGGGCGTACGGGCCGACACGGTCTCCGGAGCAAACAGGCCCGCCTCGGCCGGCCCGGCACGGAGCAGTGCGCCCTTGGCCGCGGCATGGCTGAACATCCCACCGATGTAGACCAGGGCGGTCTCGTCACTTTGCTCGATGCCCTCGAGGTACGGCTGGACCATGACAACCCGGCCCTGGGCGTGCAGGCGAGCCACATGTTCGCGGACATCGTGGTACGCGTCGGGACCGTACCGGGCGGTGTCCTGCCCACCGGCCGACACGCTCGGCTTGACTACGAGCGCGCCGGCCAGCGCACTGTCCGGCAACTCAGTGCCGGGAGTGAGAAAGGTCGTGTCGATAACGGGAAGTCCATGCTCGGACAACGCGGTCAGGTAACCCTTGTCGGTGTTCCACGTCAGCATCGCCACCGAGTTGTGCAGATTCGTCACCTTGCCGGTGGCAGCCGCCCACGCCAGGAACTTCGCATGCCGCGTGGCGTAGTCCCACGTCGAGCGGATCACCGCAACGTCGTAGATCGACCAGTCCGCTGGGCGATCCCAGTCCAGGACCTCGACGTCGACGTCGAGGGCGTCCAGGGCGGCAAGGAGCAGGGGCTCGTCGGTGTCCAGGCCGCGGGCCCGCTGACAGGTGACGAGTGCGACACAACCGGTCACGGGTCCGAGAACTCCCTTGTCGTCAAGTCATCCAGGTCGAGTGACTACCCTCGCCTCTGTGCCGCTCGCATCGATCCCCAGCCCCACACAAGGGGTCTGGTTCATCGGCCCGCTACCGGTCCGGGGCTATGCGTTGTGCATCATCGCCGGAATCATCCTGGCGATCTGGATCGGGAACAAGCGCTGGATTGCCCGGGGAGGTGAGCCCGGTGATGTGCTGGACATCTCGATGTGGGCAGTGCCCTTCGGCATCCTGGGCGGCCGGATCTATCACGTCATCTCCACTCCCGGGCCCTACTTCGGCACCGATGGCAATCTCGCCGACGCGCTCAAGATCTGGGAGGGCGGCCTGGGCATCTGGGGCGCGATCGCCCTCGGTGGCGTTGGAGCTTGGATCGGCTGCCGGCGCAAGGGCGTGCCGCTGACCGCATTCGCAGATGCCGTGGCACCGGGCATCGCGGTGGCACAGGCCGTCGGCAGGCTGGGGAACTGGTTCAACAACGAGCTGTACGGCGCCCCGCTGGATGCCCCGTGGGCGTTGATCATCTACCGATGGGACTCGGCCGCGGGCCAGGCGGTACGGGACTCCACCGGGCAGCCCCTGGTTCTGGGCACCTTCCACCCCACGTTCCTGTACGAGTTGATCTGGAATCTCGGCGTCGCACTGTTGGTCGTCTGGGCGGACCGCCGTTTCACACTCTCGCGGGGCCGCGTCTTCGCTCTCTACGTCGCGGCCTACTGCGCCGGGCGGGTCTGGATAGAGGCACTGCGCATCGATCCTGCCGAGACGATCTTCGGCCTGCGCGTCAACATCTGGACGTCGATTCTCCTGTTCGTGGGGGCCCTCGCCTGGTTCGTCACCCATCGCGGCCCGCGCGAGGACCTGACACCCAAGCCAGCAACGCGACCCAGCGACGATCAGGACGACGGCTCCGGCTCTGCGTCCGGGTCAGCGGAGCCCGGCGCCGAGGAGTCGGCACCCACCGAGGAAGAGCTCGTCAGCGACAAGCCAGACGGTCGTCGGCGAGGCGGGCACGCCTCCAAGCACCGGCACTCTGACCTGTAACCTGACAGGGTCATGACTCGGGCCGTCGACGTCCCGATGGTGCCTGATCACAGCGGGCCACCACCGATCCGGATCTGCTGAGTAGTTCGCTGCTCTCGGTCCGGTTGAACCCAGACGACGGGAGCGTGTACGTGCGACCCTTTTCCGCTCTCCCGGCCCGGCAAGGGCTCTACGACCCCGCGAACGAGCACGATGCCTGCGGGGTCGCGTTCGTCGTGGATACCGGGGGCGTGCCCTCGCGGCGGATCGTGGACGCGGGGCTCACCGCCCTGGCGAATCTGCAGCACCGTGGCGCCGCGGGCTCCGAGCCCACATCGGGCGACGGTGCCGGCATCCTGACCCAAATTCCGGACCGGCTGTTGCGCGAATCGGTCGACTTCGATCTGCCGCCCGCCGGCGAGTACGCGATCGGAATCGCGTTCCTGCCGTCCCAGGAGGCCGACCGCCGCGCAGTTGTCGATCTGGCGGCCGATCTCGCGGCCGAAGAGGGTTTACGCGTCGCCGGTTGGCGGGGCCTGCCCGTTGACCCCGTCGGAGCCGATGTCGGTCCGACGGCTCGCGGTTGCATGCCCTACTTCGCCCAGCTCGTCGTCTCGGCCGCCGAGGGCAGGTTGGGAGTCCTCGATCTGGAGCGCCGCGCTTTCGTCCTGCGCAAGCGGATCGAGCGCGAGGCGGCGGCATTGGGCCACGAGACGTACTTCGCGTCGCTGTCCGCACGGACCATCACGTACAAGGGCATGCTGACCACGAATCAGCTCAAGCTGTTCTTCCCCGATTTGCGCGACGACCGGTACGAATCGGCGCTGGCCATGGTGCACAGCCGGTTCTCGACCAATACATTCCCGTCCTGGCCGCTGGCCCACCCGTATTTTTACTTCGCGGAGAACTGCGAGATCAACACCATCAAGGGCAACCGCAATCGGATGCACGCCCGCGAGGCTCAGCTGGCCAGCGAACTCATCCCCGGTGATCTCGAGCGAATCTTTCCCATCTGCACGCCTGACTGCAGCGACTCGGCCACGTTCGACGAGGTGCTGGAACTGCTGCACCTCGGCGGACGCAGCCTGCCGCACTCGGTGCTCATGATGATCCCGGAAGCCTGGGAGAATCACGACGAGATGGCTGCCCAGCGACGGGCGTTCTACCAGTTCCACGCCACCGTCATGGAGCCCTGGGACGGGCCGGCCTGCGTGGCCTTCACCGACGGAACGGTCATCGGCGCTGTCCTGGACCGCAATGGGTTACGCCCAGGCCGGTGGTGGCACACCGCCGACGGCCTCGTGGTCCTGGCCAGCGAGGTCGGCGTGCTCGACATCCCGCCCGACCAAATAGTCGCCAAGGGACGGCTTCAACCGGGCCGAATGTTCCTGGTCGACACCGAGCGCGGCCGGATCGTCGAGGACGACGAAATCAAGGCCGAACTGGCAACCGAGCACCCTTACGACGAATGGGTCCACGCCGGACTGATGCGGCTGTCGTCCCTGCCGGCCAGAGAGCACGTGGTGGCCAGCCACGAATCAGTGCTACGCCGCCAGTTGCTCTTCGGGTACACCGAGGAGGAACTGCGCATCCTGCTCGCGCCGATGGCCAGTTCCGGCGCCGAGCCGATCGGGTCCATGGGGACCGACACCCCGATCGCGGTGTTGTCAGCGCGCTCGCGACTGCTCTACGACTACTTCACGCAACTCTTCGCGCAGGTGACCAATCCACCCTTGGATGCGATCCGTGAGGAACTGGTCACCTGCCTGTCCCGAGCTCTGGGCCCGGAACAGAACCTGCTGGAGCCGACCGCCGCGGCAGCCCGCAAGATCGTCGTGCCGTTCCCGGTGATCGACAACGACGAGCTCGCCAAGATCCTGCACATCAACGACGACGGCAACCTGCCCGGATTCGCCGCGGTCAGGATCTTCGGCCACTTCGACGTCAGCGGTGCCGAGCACGACGGTGAAGTCGCGCTGCGTACCGCGCTGGACGATGTCTGCCAGCAGGTCTCTCGGGTGATCGACGAGGGCGCTCGAATCATCGTGCTCTCCGACCGCGACTGCGATGAGCGCAGCGCACCGATCCCTTCACTGCTGCTCACCTCAGCGGTTCATCACCATCTGATTCGGGCCAAGAGCCGGATGCAGGTCGGCCTGATCGTCGAGTCCGGGGATTGCCGGGAGGTCCATCACGTCGCCCTCTTGCTGGGGTACGGCGCGGCTGCGGTCAACCCGTACCTCGCCTTCGAGACCGTCGAGGACATGGTCGCCGACGGCACGATCGTCGGCGTCGAACCGGGCGTTGCGGTCGCCAATTACCTCAAGGCGCTCGGCAAGGGAGTCCTCAAGGTGATGTCCAAGATGGGCATCTCCACTGTCGGCTCCTACACGATGGCCCAGATCTTCGAGGCGATCGGGCTGTCCCAACCTCTCGTGGACCAGTACTTCACCGGCACCACGTCGACCCTCGGTGGGGTGGGCCTGGATGTCCTGGCCGAGGAGGTACGGATGCGCCATCGCAAGGCCTATCCGGACAACCCGACCGACCGGGCGCATCGCCGGCTGACCATCGGCGGGGAATACCAATGGCGCCGTGAGGGCGAGGTGCACCTGTTCAACCCCGAGACGGTTTTCCTGCTCCAACACGCCACTCGCTCCAGGCAGTACGAGGTGTTCGCCCGGTACACCGACGCGGTCGACGAACTGTCGGCCAAGGCTGGGACCCTGCGCGGCCTGTTCACGCTGCGTACGGGCGCGCGGCCGCCCGTACCGCTCGAGGAGGTAGAGCCGGTCGCTGACATCGTGCGCCGGTTCTCCACGGGTGCGATGAGCTACGGATCGATTTCGGCCGAGGCACACGAGACGTTGGCCATTGCCATGAACCGGCTGGGCGCCAAGTCCAACACCGGCGAAGGCGGCGAGGACGCCGACCGGTTCACCCCTGATGCCAACGGCGACCTGCGTCGCAGTGCGGTCAAGCAGGTGGCCAGCGGGCGGTTCGGGGTGACCAGCGAGTACCTCGTCAATGCTGATGACCTGCAGATCAAGATGGCCCAAGGCGCCAAGCCTGGCGAGGGCGGCCAGCTGCCCGGGTCCAAGGTGTATCCGTGGATCGCACGGACCCGGCACTCGACGCCTGGGGTTGGGCTGATCTCCCCGCCGCCGCACCACGACATCTACTCGATCGAGGATCTGGCGCAACTCATCCACGACCTGAAGAACTCCAACACCGAAGCCCGAGTGCACGTGAAGCTCGTCGCCGAGATCGGCGTCGGGACAGTCGCAGCCGGAGTGAGCAAGGCCCACGCCGATGTCGTCCTCATCTCCGGACACGACGGCGGCACCGGCGCGGCACCTCTTACTTCACTCAAGCATGCCGGTGCGCCCTGGGAACTCGGATTGGCCGAAACCCAGCAGACGTTGTTGCTCAACGGGCTTCGCGACCGGATCGTCGTACAGTGCGACGGACAACTCAAGACCGGACGCGATGTCGTGATCGCGGCGCTGTTGGGCGCCGAGGAGTTCGGATTCGCCACGGCGCCGCTGGTGGTGGCCGGCTGCGTGATGATGCGCGTTTGTCACCTGGACACCTGCCCGGTGGGTGTGGCCACGCAGAACCCGGAGTTGCGTAAGCGGTTCACCGGTCAGCCCGAGTTCCTCGTCACGTTCTTCACCTTCCTGGCCGAGCAGGTCCGCGAGTATCTCGCCGAGCTCGGGTTCGGCTCGATCGACGAGGCCGTGGGCCATGCCGAGCTGCTCGATACCCGAGACGCGGTGGCGCACTGGAAGACCGACGGTTTGGATCTGGCGCCGCTGCTTACGGTGCCCGAATTGCCGCCGGATGCTCCTCGGCATCGGGTCCGCGAGCAGGACCACGGCTTGGACCGGGCACTGGACAACACGCTCATCCAGCTCTGTGAAGGCGCACTGCTCGACGGGCAGCCGGTCAAGCTCGAACTGCCGGTCCGTAACGTCAACCGCACCGTTGGCACGATGCTTGGCTCCCTAGTGACGAAACGGTATGGGGCGCAAGGCCTGCCGGACAACACAATCGACCTCACCTTCACCGGTTCGGCCGGGCAGTCCTTCGGTGCCTTCATCCCGCACGGGATCACCCTGCGGTTGATGGGCGACGCCAACGACTACCTGGCCAAAGGGCTGTCCGGTGGCCGGATCGTGGTCCGGCCGCATCCGGCGGCTCCTTTCCTTCCCGAGACGAATGTGGTGGCCGGCAACGTCATCGCCTATGGCGCCACATCCGGGGAGGTGTTCATCCGCGGCCTGGTCGGCGAGCGCTTCTGCGTGCGCAATTCCGGTGCGACCGCCGTGGTGGAGGGCGTCGGAGACCATGCTTGCGAGTACATGACCGGTGGCCGCGTGGTGATCTTGGGTCCCAACGGCCGCAATCTCGCGGCCGGCATGTCCGGCGGTGTGGCCTACGTGCTCGATCTGGAACGAAGGCGGGTCAACACGGACATGGTGGCCATCGAGGACTTGACCGTCCAAGATCGGGACTGGCTGGCCGCGACAGTGGCCAAGCATGCCGAGTTGACCGGTTCCACGATCGCCGCAGCGTTGATGTCGGACTGGCCGCGGCGGGTGGCGGGTTTCGCCAAGATCATGCCGCTGGACTACAAGCGAGTCCTCGAGGCGTCGAGGGTCGCCGAGGCCACCGGGCGTGATGTCGACACGGCTGTCATGGAGGCTGCTCGTGGCTGATCCGTCCGGCTTTCTCAAGCACCAGCGCGCCCTCCCCCCGCGGCGGCCGGTCGAGTTGCGGCTCCAGGACTGGCGGGAGGTCTATGCCGGTAAGGACGCATTCGGCCCCGATCAGGTACGCACCCAGGCAGCACGCTGCATGGACTGCGGGATCCCGTTCTGTCACCACGGGTGTCCACTGGGAAACCTGATCCCTGAGTGGAACGACCTGGTGCGCCGGGATGACTGGCGAGAGGCCATCGAACGGCTGCATGCGACCAACAACTTCCCGGAGTTCACCGGTCGCCTGTGCCCGGCGCCATGTGAGGGCGCCTGCGTCCTCAACATCAGCGACGAGGCGGTCACGATCAAGCAGGTCGAGGTGGAAATCATCGACCGAGCCTTCGAGGAGGGCTGGGTCAGTCCGCAGCCGCCCGAGGTTGACAGCGGCAAGGAAGTCGCGGTCGTCGGCTCGGGGCCGGCGGGGATGGCCGCCGCGCAGCAACTGACTCGGGCCGGCCATCGGGTCACCGTCTACGAAAGAGCCGATCGCATCGGCGGACTGCTGCGGTACGGCATCCCTGAGTTCAAGATGGAGAAGCGGCATCTGGACCGTCGGCTGGACCAGATGCGGGCCGAGGGAACGCGGTTCGTGATCGGCTGCGATGTGGGTGTGGATCTCGGCGCCGCGGAGTTGCGGGCGACCTATGACAGCGTGGTTCTCGCCGGGGGAGCGACCGTTGCCCGTGATCTGCCCATCCCTGGCCGCGACTGTGCGGGTATCCACCTGGCCATGGACTATTTGCCATTGGCCAACCGGGTGATCAATGGTGACCTCGCTGACTCCCCGATCAGCGCTAGAGGTCGGCACGTCGTGATCATCGGCGGCGGTGACACTGGGGCGGACTGTCTGGGAACGGCGCACCGACAGGGTGCGGCATCGGTGACTCAGCTCGAGATCATGCCGTCGCCTCCGGAGGCCCGCGAGCCGAACAACCCGTGGCCGACCTGGCCGCTGATCATGCGTACCACAAGCGCTCACGAGGAGGGCGGCAGGCGGACGTTCGCCGTGGAGACCGAGCAGTTCCTCGCCGACGAGTCCGGCCGGGTACGCGCACTCGTCTTGCATGAGGTCGCCCTGGAAGGCGGGCGTTTCACGCCGATCGCGGACACCGCGCGCGAA
>JALZIX010000374.1 GCA_030860025.1 Actinomycetota bacterium | reverse complement strand
CGATCTTGACCGGCCGCTCCATGCGTTGAGCGAAGTCAGGGGCGCGACTTCGTACGTACATCCCGATGGCGACGGGTACGAGCACGATCGCGATGACCGCCAGCACCTTGTCGACCGGCAGCCCGATGTCGGTGGACGACTCGAGGAAGTAGGACGCCGAGAAGTTCACGACGAGCGGGATCGCGACGACGGACAAGACGGAGTTGATCGCGGTCAGCGTGATGTTGAGGGCGACGTCACCGCCGGCGAGATGGCTGAACAGGTTGGCGGTCGTCCCGCCCGGCGAGGCTGCCAGCAGCATCATGCCGACGGCAAGCAGCGGGTCGAGATTGACCGCGATGACAAGCCCGAAGCAGATCGCCGGGAGTACGAGCATCTGGCACGTCAGGGCCAGGATCGTGGCTTTCGGAGCTCGGGCGACCCGGACGAAATCGGCGACGGTCAGCGTCAGCCCGAGGCCGAACATGATGATCGCGAGCGCAACGGGCAATCCCACGTTGATGGCTGGTGAATCCACCGAGGTTCCTCCCACAGTCAGGCCGATCGCCTGTCATGCCGATCGTGATGGTCTCGGCTGCGCGGCTCAAGTGCAACCGTGCATGCGCGGCGCTGACCGATCGCGTCCGCATGATGGCGTCGCCAATAGGAGAAGTTGATCTTTTGTGGAGAACTTCAGGCCTTCCACAGATCACTCAGACCAGAAGGTCAAGACACAACGTCTGAGCGGCGATCGCCAGCCAAACTTGCCATTGTGGCAACGCTAGTTGTCAATCTGTGCGCAAGGGGCGCACAGTACAGCGGCAGGGCAGTTGTCACAGGACATCCACCCCCATGTGAGCGAGGAGAAACAGATGGCGAAACCGACGTACGACGTTGTGGTGATCGGCGGCGGCTCGGCCGGGCTCAGCGGTGCACTGGCCCTAGCTCGGGCCCGCCGGTCTGTGCTCGTCATCGATGCGGGCGAGCCCCGTAATGCGCCGGCCGATGCGGTACACAACTACCTCGGACGGGAGGGGACGCCACCCGCCGAGCTGATCGCTGCCGGTCGCGCCGAGGTCGCCGGCTATGGCGGCGAGTTCCTGACCGGCAGCGTCACGCGGGTCGAGCCGCTGGGCGGCCAGCAGGAGGATCCCGGGTTCCGGGTACACCTGGTTGACGGACAAGCCGTGCGGGCGCGACGACTGCTGGTGACCACTGGCCTGGTGGACGAGCTTCCTGACGTACCTGGACTGGCGCAGCGGTGGGGTCGCGACGTTCTGCATTGCCCGTACTGCCATGGCTGGGAGGTACGCGACCAAGCGATCGGAGTCCTGGCCACGGGACCGATGAGCCTGCATCAGGCGCTGCTGTTTCGGCAGTTGAGCGCCGACGTGTCTCTGTTCCTGCACACCGCGCCCGATCCGAGCGACGAGGAGTGGGAGCAGCTGGCGGCTCGCGGCATCGCCGTCGTCGAGGGCGAGGTCTGCGGCCTCGAGGTGACCGAAGACCGGCTCACCGGCGTCGAGCTGCGCTCCGGTCAGGTCATCCCACGGGCGGCCGTGGTCGTCGCGCCGCGGTTCACCGCACGGAGCGCCGTGCTGGAAAGCCTCGGCCTGGAGCCGACCGAGCTGCAGATGATGGGCCACTCCATCGGCAGTTACGTGCCCGCCGACCCGACCGGCGCCACGGTGGTCCCGGGCGTGTGGGTAGCCGGCAACGTGACCGACTTGAAAGCCCAGGTGATCAGCTCGGCCGCCGCGGGACTCAACAGCGCCGCGGCCATCAACGCCGACCTCATCGCCGAGGACACCCGGCACGCCGTCGCCGCCTATCGCGAATGCACGCGCGTGAAGGAGTCCGTGCGCTGACCCCCGCTCTCCCTGCGAGCCGGCCTACTCGGCCAGTGGTCGGGCTCGGACGTGAGCGCGCTCGCCCTGCGCGCCGTAGAGAGCGAGGTATTCGACCGGCTCGCCGGCGACACCGCCGAGCGCGTGTGGGGTACGGGTGTCGAACTCGGCCGCCTCGCCGGGAACCAGCAACAGATCCTGCTCGCCCAGGATCAGCCGCAGGCTTCCGTTGAGCACATAGATCCACTCGTATCCCTCGTGGGATTGCGGCCGGAGTGGCTGCGGGCGCCGGCGCGCCGGGATGACGATCTTGTACGCCTGGAGCCCGCCCGGCCGCTGTGTCAACGGCACCATGGTCATGCCATGTCGCTTGATGGGGCGCAGGTGCACCCGGGGGTCGCCGGTCGGGGGAGCGCCGATGAGGTCATCGAGGGCGACCCTGTGCGCCCGGGCCAGCGGTAGGAGGAGTTCCAGGTTCGGTCGGCGCTGCCCGGATTCCAGGCGCGACAGCGTGCTCACCGAGATGCCGCTCGCCTCGGACAGCGCGGTCAGCGTGGTGTCGCGCTGCTGGCGTAGTGCCCGCAGCCTTGGACCGACCGCCGTGAGCACGTGATTCAAGTCCTCATCCATGCGCCCACTTTGCCAGATCGGCACATCGTGTTGCTTGGCGACGGATCCAGGCCGGGGGTACGGGCCGGGGCTTCCGGTGAACGGCCTAGGCCTTGAGCGGCGGTCGGCAAGGGAGGCGTACCCGCAGCACCGTCTCGCCCGGCCGGGAGTCGATGCTGATCGTGCCGCCGTGGCGTTGCTCGACGATGCGCTTGGCGATGTCGAGGCCGAGGCCGGTCCCCTTGCCGACCTCCTTGGTCGTGTAGAACGCTTCGAACGCCCGGGCCACCACCAACGGCGCCATCCCCGGGCCGGTGTCAGCGATCTCGACCACGACCGCGTCCCCGTCAGCTCGCGTCCCGACCCGCAGCGTCCCCGAACCCTCCATCGCGTCCACCGCGTTATCGATCAGGTTGGTCCACACCTGGTTGAGCTCACCGGCGTACGCCTCGATCTGTGGTACGTCCGAGCCGTAGTCGCGTACGACGGTGACCCCCTCGCGAAGCTTGTGCCCGAGCATCACCAGGCTGCTCTCCAGCCCTTCGGTTATGTCGATCTGTTGCACCGACGCACGGTCCATCTGGGAATGCGACTTCATCGCGGCGACCAGTTCGGAGACCCGCCGGGTCGATTCCTTCACCTCCGAGAGCAGTGTCGCCACGGAGAACGAGCTGGCCACCCACTCCAGACCTGGCTCGAGGGAGGTCTCCCCAAGCACCGCCGCCACGCGCTCACACCACGCGACGTCCACGCCAGCCGCTGCCAGCGCAGGGGCGATGATCCAGTCGCGCTCCACACCATGGTCGGACAGCCACGACGACAGGTCATCCTCGTAATCGGCCAAGTCAACCGGGTCCAGCGCCACCGCCTCTGGCTCGATCTCCCGGCGCAACTCGTCCAGCGCCCGGAACTGGTCCGGCGAGATCTTGTCCTCGGCCAGGCGGCCAAGCGAGGAAAGCAGGGTCGCGCAGGCGTCCTGGAGCGAGTCGACCGCCCGCGTAGCAGCCGCTGCCGGGTTGTTGAGCTCGTGCGCCAGCCCGGCCGCGAGGGTCCCCAACGTGACCAAGGACTCGCGCTGCCGTGCCGTCGCCTCGACGCTGCGCGCGGTGCCGTACAGCCCCTGAATGAGGTGCCCACCGAACGGAAACCAGGCGCTGGTTCGCTCGCGCAACGCCTCAGCCGGGACCCGCAGCACCCGACCGGCGGCGACGCCGCGGCCGGTTGCGAGATAGACACCCTGCGAATCCCAGGCCCGGAACCCGCCGGCCCAGCGACCCGGCACGTCCATCCGGCCGACCACGGTGTCTTCGCGGCCGATGTGCCGCGAAAGCTCGATAGCACCCTCGATGAGGACCCACCAGTTGTCCGCCGACTCGCCTTGCTGCCACAAGACAACGCCGGGCTCGATCGCCACCTCCGTGCTCGCCTCGACCAGCTCCCCCAGCTGCTCGTCCGTCAGTCCGTCGAAAAGACTGAGTGAGCGGAGATCGTCGACCGGCATCAGATCATGGCCAAGTAGCGGTGCACGAGGTAGACCGACATGGCGCCCTCCCCGACCGCCGAGGCGACCCGCTTCATGGAGTCGAGACGGACGTCACCGGCCGCAAAGATCCCGGGCACGCTCGTCTCGAGCGCGAATGGCGAACGGGGCAGCGGCCACGATTCGGCGTGGGCCGACGCGAGCAGATCCTGGCCGGTGACGAGGAAACCCTTGTCGTCGCGGGCGACGTCGGGTCCGAGCCATTCGGTACGGGGGGAGGCGCCGA
>JALZIX010000359.1 GCA_030860025.1 Actinomycetota bacterium | reverse complement strand
CACCGCAACGGGATCGTGCATCGGGACGTCAAGCCGGGCAACGTGATGATCACGCCGGCCGGCGCGGTGAAGGTCATGGATTTCGGCATCGCCCGGGCGGTGTCCGACAGTTCGGCCACGATGACCTCGACGGCCGCCGTAATCGGTACCGCGCAATACCTTTCGCCGGAGCAAGCTCGCGGGGAGAGCGTCGATGCGCGCTCGGATGTGTATTCGGCGGGCTGCCTGCTCTTCGAACTCGTGACCGGTGCGCCGCCGTTCACGGGGGACTCTCCGGTGGCGGTGGCCTACCAGCATGTCCGGGAGGACCCCAGGCCGCCGAGCACCATCAACCCGGAGGTGCCGCCCTCGCTGGATGCCATCGTGCTGAAGGCGATGAGCAAGAACCCGGCGAATCGCTACCAGAGCGCGGCCGAGATGCGCACAGATCTGCTGCGGGCGGTGGCCGGTCAGCGGGTCGAGGCCACGCCGGTCATGTCCGAGAGCGACCGTACGGCGATGATCGCTCCGGCTACCGGGACGCGCTATCGGGCAGTGGGCGTACCAGCGCCGGTCCCCGTCCAGGCCTATGACGACGAGGAAGAGGACCAGAGTCAGCGGCGGCGCCGGACCGGCTTCGTAGTGCTGACACTTGCGCTTCTGGCCCTGGCCGGTGCCGCGGTGGCGTTGTTCCTGCTGTTGAGCCAGGACGACGGCGAGGAGGCGCCGATCGCGGCTGCGACCGTACAGGTGCCCACGCTCATCGACCTGACCGAGGCCGCGGCGCGGGCCGCGATCGAGGACGCCAATCTCACCGTCGGCGAGGTGACCGAGGTGGCTTCCGAGGCCGCCGACGAGGGTCTGGTGGTCGAGCAGATGCCAGCCGCCAACGCGACCGTCGAAGAGGGCAGCGAGGTGGACTTCGCGGTCGGGTCAGGGCCGGATGTGGTCAGCATCCCGCCGGTGATCGGCCTGACCGAGGCGCAGGCCATTGCGACGTTGCAGGGCGCTGGTTTCCAGGTTCTGCCGTCACGGGCGGCGGCGTCGCTGGCTACTGCTGGCCAGGTGATCGACGTCAGCCCGGCTGAGGGGAGCCAGGTTGCCCCGGGGTCCCCGGTGACGCTGACTGTCAGTACCGGTGTGCTGCCCATCCCCGAGGTTCGCGGCCGCCCGGTCGATGAGGCAGCGAACACCTTGCGTGCCGCGGGCTTCACGAATCTCCAACGGGTCGATGTCGAGTCCGAGGAAACTCCTGGCACGGTGATCGACGTGACTCCGGCAGTGGGGACCGAGGTGGCTGCCGGAGATTTGATCACGTTGGTGGTGGCCGTACCGATCCCCGAGCCGCCCCCCGCCCCGACGACCTCGGACCCGCCACCCGTGGAGCCGCCGCCGCTGATCCCTCCCCAGCCCCTTCAGGCTCCGGAGGACGGAAAGACGAAGTTGATCATCGGCAAACAGGGGCTTTAGCGCGCGGAAACCCCCTGTTTTGCCGATGATCAACTCAGGGGTTTAGCTGGTGAAGACCGGGTGCCACAGGCCCGTTGCGATGCTTACTGCGGTGGTGGCTGCGCACAGCAGGATCACGATGGTGAGGAACGCGTAGTCGCGGCTGGTCAGGATGGAGCCTCGGGCGTTCGTACGAATGCTGCTGGCCGCTGAATCGAAACCCCGGGCATCCATGGCCATCGCCAGACGCGACCCCCGTCGGATTGCCCCGACCAGCAGGGCGAAGGTGGCCCCTGCTGCCAGGCTGACCGCGGCCAGCGGGTTATGACCCGCGTCGACTCCTCGTGCTCTACGAGCGAGTCGGATGGCCTGCCATTCGGTTGCCAGCAGCGGCGCCAACCGGATCGCGGCCAGGGCTCCGAAGGCCCACCGGGTCGACATCTGCCAGTGGATGGTCAGGGCGTCGGCCACCCGTACCGGATCTGTGCTGGCGACGAACAGGACCCCCGGGAGGGCTACGGCTATGACGCGCAAGGCCAAGGCGGTTGATTCTTGCCAGTCCCAGGCCCCGCTGCCGGAGAAGAGCAGATTGACCCACCCGATGCCTGCTGCGGCGAGCAGTACCGGCCAGGTTCTGGCGAACAGGGTCCGCGGCTGGACCAATCCCGCGGCAGGAAGCAGGGTGAGTTCGGCAGCGACAAGCACGGCCGGGGTGAGCACGTCGACGGTGGCCAGGGCGGTGAGGGTGATGGCCAAGATCGCGACGATCTGTGCGACGGGGTTGATCCGACCGAGCCACGTCCCGCGACGTTGATCATCGGCAATTGGGGGGATTTTCGGGGGGCTGCGGCCCGAAAACCCTGCGGATCTCCGATGATCAACTTCGGCGGTGCCAGTGGGCTGAGCTGGCCGGGTGAAACGAATCTTCTCGTCGGCGATCGTGGCGACCAACCGCGCATCGTGGCTGATGACGCAGATCGCAGCGCCGGCGTCGCGGGCTTCGATGATGAGGGCCACCAGTTCGGTCCAGGTCGCCGGATCCTGTCCGAACGTCGGCTCGTCCAGGATCAGTACTGCGGGCCGGGTGGCCAACGCGGTAGCCACCGAGAGCCGTCGCTGCTGGCCACCGGAGAGGGTGAACGGATTCGCTTCCGAGTACGCCGTCAGCCCGAGCCGTGCCATGAGCTCCTCCGCGCGGTCATGGGCAGCAGGGTCGGTGGATCCGGTGCGCAGCGGGCCGAGGGACAGCTCGTCTCGTACCCGGCCGGTGAGGAACTGGTGCTCGGGGTTCTGGAAGACGGTGCCGATTCGATTGACCAGCTCCCGGGCCGGCCAGCGGTGTGGCGAGCGACTGCCCAATGATCCGGCGAGTTCGGAGCTAGTGATGACCCGCCCGACCGTGGGCTCCTTGAGGCCGGCCAGCAGCAGGCCCAGCGTGGACTTGCCCGAACCGTTGGGTCCGGTGATCGCGGTGACCTTGCCGGGGTAGAGCTCGATATCCGTGGGCTGCAGCGCCGGCCGGTCGGCAGGCTCACCCGGATAGGAAAAGCCCACCCCCGTCGCAGAGAGCACTGGCAGCGGAGTCGAGACGAGACCCGACTCATGGCCCGCCGCATTCGAGTGAAGGACGCCCTGTATCGGACCTATTGGCTGAAGGCGTCCTTCACTCGGATGGAAGGGGAGCTCGATGACGCGGTCGATGAGGTGGCTCCACGCTTCAGCGTCGTGATCGACCAGGACCAGCGATGTGTTTCGGCTGGCCAGGGTTTGAGCGACGGCAGTGCGGATGAGTTCGGCGCCCTCCGGGTCGAGCTGGGCGGTCGGTTCGTCCAGCAGAAGCAAGCCGGGCTCAGTGACGAGGGCCCCGGCGAGGACGAGTCGTTGCTTCTCGCCACCCGACAGAGCATGCGTGGGACGGTCGAGCGGATAGCCGAAGCCAACCGCGTCGAGGGCAGCCCGTACCCGAGCCCAGATCTGATCGGCCCGTACCCCGCGGTTCTCCAGCCCGAATGCGACGTCGTCTCCGGCTCGGCTCATCACCAACTGCGAGTCCGGATCCTGGAAGACGATCCCCACCCGGTCCCTGGCTTCGAGCGCGGGACGACCATCGACTCGTACCGAGCCTTCTGCGTCACCGGCGTCCGGCCCGAGCAGTCCCGCGATCGCGGCCAGCAACGTGGACTTGCCCGACCCCGACCGCCCGGTGAGGAGGACTCGCTCTCCGGGCTCGATCCGCAGATCAGTGTCGCGCAGAGCCCATTCCGTACGACCGGCGTACCGGAAGCCGAACCCGCGGACGTCGACCGCTACCGGCGCGCGGACCGTCACGATCGCCGGACCGGACATTTCACGTGAAATGTCACCTCAGATGACCGCCTGACCGGACATTTCACGTGAAAAGTGCGATGAGTGAGTTGGTGGTCCTGGTCAGTCGCGGGTACGGCCAGAGGCGAACTGGGACAGGGCTCCGGTCGCGGCCAGCGCCCTCGACAGCAGGACGGCCCCGACTCCGGCGATCACCAGGGTCGACAGCGCAACCAGCCCGACGTAGGCCAGCTGCCAGGTGCCGGCCCAGGTGGGGTAATACAGGACCAGGTCCAGCAGGGCAGCCATCGCGCCGGCGAACAGGGCGGCCAGCAGTGCGCTGGACCAGGTGAAGCGCCGGTACCGGAAGATCGCGAAACCGAACTCCGCCGCAGCGCCCTGGGCCAGGCCGTACAGGATGATCGCGACCCCGAACGGTGACCCGAACAGCGTCGAGACCACCGCCGCCAAGGTCTCGGCAAAGATGCCGGCACCCGGCTTGCGCACGATCATCGGCGCAAGGACCGCGGGCAGTAGCCACACCCCGTACATGAACGCCTGTGCCGGCGGGAACGCGACGAAGGCCGGACCGGTCGCGCTCCAGAGCAGGTTCCAGGCCCAGAACACGACCCCGAAGGCCACTCCGATGACGGCAGCGATGACGATGTCGACGGTCCGCCACCGATTCGGCGCAGTGGCCTTCTCCGCCGGCGGCTCATCGACGGCAAGGCTGCTTGTGCGGTTGAGGCCCGCACCGGGCTCCGAGGGTAGTGCGGAGCCTGTTGCCCCAGTTGGCGTTGATGACGTGGACGACGTGCTCATGAGTTCCTCCAAACTCCCTGCGCTGGCATTACCCAGATCAGGTTCGAGGGTCTGCCGGGTTCGGCACTCTCAGCGCTCTCGCGCTCCCCTGTTTGCTTCTTCTGTTGTCAGTCCCAGCCTAGCTCTTCGTCGACCGATCACGCCCCTGCCAACATGGTGGAAGGCTCCGCCCGGGCGCTCCACCTCACCCCAGCCAAGGTGGTGGCGTGGCTCCGCCCGGCCGCTCCACCTCACCCCAGCCAAGGTGGTGGCGTGGCTCCGCCCGGCCGCTCACTTCCCGCGCGCCAGCGGTGTGCGGGCGAACAGCTTGGGCCACAAAGCGTTGGGTACGAGCCGGGCTGCCTTCATCAGCAGCATCATCGGTAACGGGAAGACGATCTCGGTCTTCTCGGCGGCAATCCCGTCGGCGATGATCCGGGCTGCCTTGTCGACCTCGATCATGAACGGCATCGGGAACTTGTTACGCGCGGTCAGATCGGTCTTCACGAAGCCGGGACTGATCGTCTGCACTCGGACGCCTCGAGGCCCCAGGCTCCCGCGCAAGGACTCGAGCAGGTTGATCAACGCCGCCTTGGACGCGCCATAGCCCTCGCTGCCGGGCAGGCCGCGGTAACCTGCGACCGATGCCATTCCGCAGATGACGCCACGCTTCTGTACGAGCATGGTCGGCAGCAGTGCCTCGATGCACTGCACGGTGCCCATGACATTGGTGTCGAAGATCTTCCGGAACGACTCGGCGTCGAATCCGTCGATGCGCACCTGCTGCCAAGTGCCGGCGTTGAGGATCGCCACGTCGATACTGCCGAGCGCCTCCCGTACGGAGTGCACTGCCGATTGCACGGCAGACCCGTCGGTGATGTCGAGCGGCTCGACGTGCATCCGTCCTCGCGAGACCGCCTCCAGCCCCTCCCGGCGACGGGCGCTGACCGCGACCCGACCGCCCCGCAGATGCAGTTCCTCGGCGAGCGCGGCCCCGATCCCGCTGGAGGCACCGGTGATCCAGAACGTCGTACCCGCGATCTTCACGGCTCCCACCTTGTCATGGCTCGGTACCGGCTCGTAAGCACGGGTTCAGTGCTTGGAGAACGGATTGCGGGCCAAGCCCAGTTGGCTGACGCCGAGATAGCCGACCCGGAAGCCTGCCTCGCAATAGGCGAGATAGAACTCCCACATCTGCCGGAACGTCTCGTCGAACTCGCCCTGTTCCTTCAGCTGCGGCCACGCGGCGACGAACCGGTCGCGCCACTGTTTGAGCGTGTACGCGTAGTGCGGGCCCATGTCCCTGCGCTCCACAATGGACAGTTTGGTGTGTTCGCGCAGGTTCGTCTCGATCGCCTTGATGGACGGGATGATGCCGCCGGGAAAGACGTACTTGTGGATCCAGGTATAGGCCTTGCGGGTCGCCACCATCCGGTCGTGCGGCATGGTGATCGACTGCAGGCCAACCCGGCCGCCCGGCTTCAGGAGCCGGTCCAGGGCGGAGAAGTACGTCGGCCAGAAGTCCTCGCCGACGGCCTCGATCATCTCGACCGAGACGACGGCGTCGTACGTACCGCGAGCGTCCCGATAGTCCTGCAGCTTGACCTCGACCAGGTGCGAGACGCCGGCCTCCTCGGCCCGCATCCGGGCAAGCTGGGCCTGCTCGGTGGACAGCGTCAAAGACGTCACGCGGGCGCCGCGCTCGGTCGCGGCCCGGATGGCCAGGGCCCCCCAACCGGTCCCGATCTCCAGGACATGGTCGCCGGGACCGACCCGGGCCAGCTCGAGGATTCCATCGATCTTGCGCCGCTGCGCGGCCTCGAGGTCGTCGCCCTCCTCGAACCAGGCGGAGGAGTACATCATCGATGGGTCCAGGAACGCCTCGAACAGCGAGTTGGACAGGTCGTAGTGCCGGGCGATGTTCTCCTGCGCCTGGTCGACGGTGTTCTGCTCCTCCACCGGCTGGGTGCGCTCGACGACGTTGCGCAGCCGCTGCAGCGTCGGGTGGATCAGCGTGGAGATCCGAGAGGCGAACGGGGTCAGCAGGTCCGCCAGGTCGGTGCCCGGGCCGGTGGTCCAGTCGCCGACCATGTACGCCTCGCCGAAGCCGATCTTGGCGTCGGAGCCGAGCCGGGCGAAGAAGGCGGCCGGACGTACCAGGATCATGACCGGGGCGGAGCGATTGCCCGCGCCGATGGTCCTGCCGTCAGGCCAGCGGACGCGTACCTCGAGGCCGTGCACCGCGCGCCGGAAGAGCTTCTCGGCGACCGCCGCCTTGAACTTGTTCGTCGGTGGCTGCGCCAGCCCCGGCCACAAGCCCTCGTTCGGGCGAGGAATCACGCGCGCGACACGGACACCTTCGATGGGACGGTTCAGAGTGCTGGTCATGGCTACTGGACCCCTTTCTGGGGCTTGTGAACGGGACGGGGGACGACTGGCAGACGCCGCGCCCACAACTTGATGCCCTGGTAGCGGATGAGTGCGCTGACCAGCAGTGGCATGAACGGATAGCGAAGGGCCGCACGGAATACGGCGGCTGGGGTGGCTGGCCGGCGGTGGCCGCGCAGGGTTGCGGTGAACGGGGTACGGCCGTCCTTGCGTAGGGCCATCGTCACCGAGAGCTCCTCGGTCGGCGGCGAGAAGCGCATCACGTACTGCCCGACGGTGTCGAAGAACGGGGAGACATAGAGCGATTTGTCAGCGTTGGCGCGGCCCGCGATGTCCGGGCGGAGCAGGTAGACGTGCCGGTCGCCGTACGTGTTGTGCACTTCGGCGAGGATGGCGACGAGGACGCCGTCGGCGGCGTAGCACCAGTGCACCGAGATCGGGTTGAACACGTACCCGGCGACGCGGGCATTGGCCAGCATGACGACCCGCCCGCCGGTCAGGTCGATGTCGTTGTCGGCGAGATAGGCGACCACGTTGTCCTTGATCGAGCGAGCAGGGTCGCCCAGGTGGTCGCGGGCGTCGAAGCGCGCTGCCCAGCTGAAGAGCTTTGGGTACGTGGGGAGCGCGTCGAGGTCGACCAGCCACATATAGACGCCGTAATTGAACGAGTTCTCGATCGGCGTCCGTCGGGTATGCCCGACGGTGGCGTTGTACAGCGCCGGAGTGTGGATGTCGGCGTCGGTCGCGGTGAGGGACTTTTCACGTGAAATGTCCGGTCTGGGGGTCGTCTGAGGGGACTTTTCACGTGAAATGTCCGTCGGAGGTTGCCGGAGGGCGGTCACCAGGTCACGCCCAAGGACTGCGCGGCCCGTACGCCCGCGGCGCAGCCGTCCTCGTGGAAGCCCCAGCCGTGGTACGCGCCGGCAAACGCCGTACGGCCGGTGTTGAGCGCCGGCAGCAGGCGCTGAGCCGCGACCGAGGTCGGCGTGTAGAGCGGGTGGTCGTACACCATCCGGTCCAGAACGGTGCCGTGGTCGATGCGCGAGTTGCTGTTGAGCGTTACCAGGTAGTTCACCGGCTCGTCCATCACCTGCAGCTTGTTCATCCAATAGGTGACTTGGACTCGTTCAACGCTTTGCTCGCAGGCTGCCATCAGGTAGTTCCAGGACGCCCGGGCGTTCTCGGCGCGGGGCAGGACCCCGGCGTCGGTGTGCAGCAGGGTCTCATTGGTTGAGTACTCGAAAGCGCCCAACACGGAGCGCTCGTCGTCGGTCGGGTCGCCGAGCAGCCGCAGCGCCTGATCGGGGTGGGTGGCCACGACCACGACATCGCGCCGGTGGTGCTGGCCGTCCTCGTCGGTGATCTCGACGCCATCGACGGTACGGCGCAGCGTCCGTACCGCGGCCGAGGTCTGCACTGCGGTCAGGCCCTTGACCGCCTTGTCTACGTACGCCCGAGACCCGCCGACGACGGTGCGCCAGGTGGGGGAGTTCTTGACCGTCAACATGCCGTGGTTGTCCAGGAAGGTGAACAGGTAGCGGGCCGGGTACTGCATCGACAGCTCCGTGCCCGAGGACCAGACGCAGGACACGACCGGGATCATGAAGTGCCGGATGAAGTAGTCGGAGTAGCCGCCGATGGCCAGGAACGCGCCGAGCGTGATCGAGTCAGTGGCTGCGGCGTCAGCAGCTAGCAGGCGATGCGCATCGCGGTGAAATCGCTTGACCTCCAACAGCATCCGGACAAACCGCGGATCCGCCAAACGCTTGCGCTGCGCAAAGACCCCATTCAGGCCACGCGCGCCGGCGTACTCCAAGCCGCAGCCCTCGCACTTGATGGACATGCTCATCTCGGTGCCCTGCGTGGCGACGCCCAGCTCGGCGAACAGGCGTAGCAGATTCGGGTACGTGCGCTCGTTGTGCACGATGAAGCCGGTGTCGACTGGGATGACTCGGCCGTCGGTGGTGGGTACGTCGTGGGTGTGCGCATGCCCGCCGATCCGGTCGTCGGCCTCGAACAACGTGACGTCGTACTTGCCCTGGAGCAGGTATGCCGAGGTCAGGCCGGCGACGCCGCTGCCGACGACGGCTGCAGTCGGCCGGCGGGGTGCGGCCGCCATGCTGTCGGTCGTCATCGCTCGCGTGCTCCTTAGGTGGCGCCGAAGATCTACAGCGGCGCGGTCAGCCCGGCCGGTGGTGCCTGTTGAAAGGCATTCGTCAGTGCGGGGCCGAACGGTTCGAACCCGAGTCCGGCGACCACGACTTCAGCGACTAGCTGGTGCCAGGCATTGGCGCGGCGCACCATCCCGTGCCCGCCCGGCAGCGTAACCCGGGCGGTACGGGGGGCCACGCGCTTGGCGCGGATGGCGTAGTCGAGCGAGCCACGGGCGGGCACCCAACGATCGGCCCGACCATGGGCGATCACCAGCGTCTTGCCGCGCAGTTGATCCACCGGCTCACTGGGCGGCACCCATGGCGCAAGCGCGCACACCGCGCGTACGGAGGGGTGACCGGCCGCCCGGATGGCCGCCCGGCCACCCATCGAATGCCCGACGAGCACAAGCGGCAGGTTGCCGTACCGACGATGCACCTCGTCGAGGGCCCACAGTGTGTCGTTTGCCGCGTCAGCCCGGGTGCCGTTCCAGCCGGCGAAGCGGTAGCGCAGCAGCCACGGTTCAATGCCGTGGGCTTCGAGCCGGCCGCGTACCGCGCGCTCGATGGCCCGCATCCGGAGCAGGGACAGGGCGGTATCCGAGGGCGGGGTCACGCTGTCCGCGGTGCCGCCGTGGCAAAAGAGAGCGACTGCTGTCGGTGACGGGTTGAGCGACGTCACGTCGACCGACGGGCGGCTCATGGTGGCGGTCACGCTACCGCTCCGCTACTGACTGTCAGGCAGGAGTCATGGACTGTCATATGCAGCAGTTCGGATCGCGAGGGTCCGCCGGTTTGCCGCTGGGCTGTGACCTCCAACGCATCAATGGATGTTCGGTACGTATCTATCGACTCGGGGCGGAATCCCGCCGGAATCCCGGCGGAATCTCCGCGCGGCTGCTGACGTTCCCCTGAACACTGGCCAGCTGCGTTCCAGGCGGTCGGCATTTCTCCTACGGTGGTGGACATGCTCTTCTCGCGAGGCAAGACCCAGCTCATCGACGCCGACTCGGCACTGCGTGGACGCGACCAGCCAGTCCCCGTACCTCAGACCCACGCGGTGAACGGAAACCGGATCACGCCACCGTTCCCCGATGGCCTGCAGACTGCCGTCTTCGGTCTGGGCTGCTTCTGGGGCGCCGAGCAGGTCTTCTGGCAGAC
>JALZIX010000339.1 GCA_030860025.1 Actinomycetota bacterium | reverse complement strand
GTCCATGAGCGAAGAACGCCTGGATCCGCGGCGCGGCGACAACCGCCTGGGCAGTGAAATCCCCCCACGGCCAGGTCACTGCGTTGTGTTCGCTGGCGATCAACGGCACTGCTTCCGGGATCACGTCTGCAGCCGCCATCCAGGCCCCGACCATGTGCGCGTGTACCAGATCTGCATCAGCCAGTCTCGGCGCCAGCCAATCCGCGAAGTCGGCGCAGTAGCGCCACTGCAGTGGCGGCCCCTCTTGCACGTTCGGATCGAGATAGGTGTCGACGTCGACCCCGTAGCGTCGTGCCATGGCGATGCCGCCAGCGGTCGCCTGACCGGCGAGCAGGCGGACGGTCTGAATTCCGACAGCCCGCAATCCCACCGAAAGCCGCATCGCCGATAGCTGGGCGCCACCCTCCTCGAGGACACCGATCACGCGCACGACCTTCACTGACCGAAGTATCCCAACTCAGCGGTGACAGTTGTCCGTACATGAGGCGAACTCCGGGTGTGCAGCCCAACAACGCAACATCACCGAAGCTGTGGCTAATGGGCATCGTCGCGGCCAGAATTCCGCCATGACGACGTCGAGTCCGCTGCAGCATCGTGACGACCGGGCACTCCGCATCGCTGCCGCCGTGCTCGCTGCCGCCGGGATGGTGGTGGCTGCCTTCCTCTATGTGGCGGCGGGCCTGGTGGCCCCGTTCTGGGCCCTCATCGTTTTGTGGATCATCTGGCTCGCGTTGCTCTGGTACGGGGTGGTGCTCGCCCGTCGAGGCTCCTACTCGGTGCTGGCCGTACCGATAGCTGCCGGGGTCATCTGGTTCCTGGTGCTCACTTTCGGCGAACAGGTTCTGGGCTGGCAGGGGTAATAGTTCAAGGGAGTGACATCTGGAGCCCGTCCTTCCACACCGCGCAGACCAGGGCGACTCCCGGCCGGTAGGCGAGATGGATCGGCGTCGGGGCGTCGAGAGCGACAAGGTCCGCCCGGCTACCTGGCGCGATGCTGCCGATGTCGGTGCGGCGCAGCGCCGTTGCGCCCCCCATGGTGGCCGCATGGATTGCCTCGTCGGGAGCCATGCCCATCTCGCGTACGGCCAGGGCGATGCAGAACGGCATGCTGGTCGTGAACGAGGTTCCCGGATTGCAGTCGGTCGCCAGGGCCACCCTCACACCGGCGTCGAGCAGCCGGCGCGCGTCGGGATAGGCCGATCTGGTGCTGAACTCCGCCCCGGGCAACAGGGTCGCGACCGTGTCCGCGCCGGCCAGCGCATCCACGTCCGCGTCAGACAGATGGGTGCAGTGATCCGCGCTGGCCGCGTTCAGGTCGCAGGCGAGTTGCACTCCGGGTCCTGGTCGGAGTTGGTTGGCGTGCACCCGGCCACCGAGCCCAGCTCGAGTCCCCGCTTGCAGAACTGCCCGGCCGGCCTCTGCGTCGAAGGCGCCCTCTTCGCAGAAGACATCGATCCAGCGGGCGTACGGCGAGCACGCAGTCAACATGTCTCCGCAGACGAGGTCGACGTAACCGGCCGGATCGTCCGCGTACTCGGGTGCGACCACGTGGGCGCCCAAGAACGTCGTCTCCGTCGTGAACTGGGCGGCGATTTCCAGGCACCGCTGTTCGTCCTGGACTGTCAGCCCGTATCCGGACTTGATCTCGTACGTCGTGGTTCCGGATGAGCGCATCTCCGCGGTAAGAGCCGCGATCCGGCTGGAAAGGACTTCATCGGCTGCGGCTCGGGTCGCCGCGACGGTCGTCAGGATTCCCCCGGCGGTATAGGGCTGACCGCTCATCCGCGCGGCGAACTCGGCAGAGCGATCGCCAGCAAACACAAGGTGGGCGTGGCTGTCGACGAAACCCGGTAGGACGCAGCGCCCGCCGAGGTCGGCGTGCTCGTCAGCCGCTGGCGCTGCAGTAGTAGGTCCCACCCAGGCGATCAGGCCGCCTTCGATCACAACCGCGGCGTCGGGAAGGTCCCCGTACTCGGCTGTCTGGGTAGCCAGTAGCCCGATCCCGGTGAGTACGACCGTGGCCACCGCGACGATGCTAGCGACGAGGGCGGGCGCCGGCTCTAGTCGGACCTGTGGGTCGGCGCAGCCGGATTGGTTCCGATGACGACGGTTGCTGCTGATTCTGGGGAGGTGGCTTCTCGCGCGATCAGCCCGGCACCACTGACAGCAGCCATGGTCTGCGGCGCCTGGCGTTTGCTCGTCTCGACCAGCAGATGTCCGCTGGGTGCCAGCCATGCGCCCGCCGCGGCGATGATGCGCCGCTGCACGTCGAGCCCATCCGCGCCGCCGTCGAGCGCGATCCGCGCCTCGTGGTCACGGGCCTCCGGCGGCAGCAGCGCGATCTCGTCGGTGGGGACATACGGCGGATTGGCCACCAGGACGTCGATGTGGCCACGCAACGATTCGGGGAGAGGCTCGTAGAGGTCACCGACGTAGGTCTGACCGTGGATCGCGGCGATGTTGTGGTTGGCGCACCGCACGGCGGTGGGGTCGATGTCCACGGCGTACAGTTCGACCCCGTCCAACACGGCGGCGAGCGCGACGCCGATCGCCCCGGAGCCACAGCACAGATCGACGACGACGGCGCACGGGCGGGCTCCCGCTTTGCGTGCTGGCGCTTGCGCCTCGCGGACGAGCGCGGCGGCCTCGTGGACGAGTAACTCGGTGCGCCGACGGGGTACGAAGACGCCGGGCGCCACCGCAATTCGCAACCCGCAGAACTCCGCCCAGCCGACAATGTGCTCCAGCGGGAAGCCCGCCACCCGTCGGTCCACCATCTCCGCGAGTTCACTTCCCGTGTGTGCGGCAGCGACGAGCAGCCGCGCCTCGTCCTCGGCGAAGACGCAGCCGGCCTGCCGAAGCCGGGTGACGATCAAGGAATGCCCGACAGCCGTCGGAGAAGCGGACATGAGCGAGCCCTTTCGGAGGTCGAAGGCCCTTGGCCCTCGTGAGCTTGACCTTATGGTGGCGACACGCCGCCAAGTCACCCTGAGACCGCAATAAGATTCCCGGAAGTGAATCGCGGTGCCGAGAACTACTCCGGAATCAGCAGCATCGAGTCACCGAACTCGTGCCACAGATACCCTTCTTCTACCGCCGCGGCGTACGCCTGCCCGACCAGTTCTGGACCGACAACGGCTTCGAGCAGGAGCAGATGACTCGCCTCGGGCTCGTGCAAACCGGTGATCAGGCCACCGACGACTCGTGGCCGGCGCTCGGGGCCGAGGACCAGGTCCGTCCAGCCCTGAGTCGCCGGAACTTTGCCGTCCGGCCGCGCGGCGGTTTCCAGGGCTCGCACCACGGTGGTGCCCACCGCCACAACACGTCCACCGGCCGCACGCGTCGCTTCGACCATGCGGCCGGTAACAGCCGGTACGGCGAACCGCTCGGGCATCGGCGGCTCATGTGACTCCGGGCTGGCAACGCCGGCATGCAGGACGATCGGTGCCACGGCTATGCCTCGCACCATGGCACGGATCAGTACCTCGGTGCTGAAGGGCCTTCCGGCGCTTGCCATCTCGGCGCTGCCAATCGGTTCGGAATCGGCATCCACCGCGTAGAGCGTTTGATAATCGGCCAGCTCGAACCGGCGGGGCTGATGGCCGTACGTGATCGGCCGCCCGTAACGACGAAGGTACGCCGCGTGCGCCATCCCCGGCGACACAGCCGCCCGCCACAGCCGTGTCGTACAAGCGCACGGGTCCGGGTACGGAGCCAGCAACCGCAGGGTACGTCCGCCCGGGATGGAGACGGTCGTGCCGACCACGTGTCCGAGATCGGGCCCGGAGTTGTCGGCCAGCCGGATCTCGATCACCCAATCGCCGCCGGGCAGCGGGGTCGACACATGAACCAACTGGCGGTTTCCCCGCCCCAGTTCCCCCTCCAATGCGGCCGGCAAGGTCGGCGAGGTGTTCACCACCAACAGGTCTCCGGGGTCGAGCAGATCGGGGAGGTCACGAAACCGGCGAGAGACCAGTGCACCGCCGATACCCGCCAGCAGTCGGACCTCGTCGCGCTGCAACCCGCGATACTCCGCGGGCTCGGAGGCGAGGCTGCCGTCCGGAATGGCGAATCGAGTCAGCGGGTGCGAGATGAGCAGGCTGCTCACGCCGTCACCTGGGGCAGGAGGGTCGAGGCGCGGTAGCGCGCACTTGGCAGATCTCCCTCGATCAGCCGCGCGAGGGCCGGCAGCACCGTCTCCGGTTCAGGACGGTCGCTGATGTCCTCACCCGGGAACGCCTCGGCATGCATGTCGGTGCGCATGTCGCCAGGGTCGAGGGCATAGATCCGCAGTCCCGGATGCTCGGCGGCCAGGACATTCGTGAGCTGATCCAGCGCGGCCTTGGAAGACCCGTAGCCGCCCCAACCCTCGTACGGCTCGATCGCTGCATCGGAGGAGATGTTGATGACACGGCCCGCACGCCGCTCGAGGTGGGGGAGTGCGAGCTGGATCAATGCCAGGGGCGCGAACACGTTGGCGGCGTAGATCTTGCTCAAGGTCTCAACGGGGTAGTCCCGCAGCACCGGTTGCGGGCTGGGCCCGAGCAGCGAGGCGTTGTTGACCAGCAGATCGAGTCCGTCCCATCGGAGGACTTCCTCGATCAGGTCGGCCCGGTGGCTCGGGTCGGTCACGTCTCCGGGCACAGTCAGCAACTCTGTCGGGTCGGGCGCCTCGGAACGGAGCCGGTCCAGGGTGTTGCCGTCGCGGCCGTCGGCGATGACGCGCCAGCCCTCGCGGAGCAAATGCAGCGTGAGGGCACGGCCGAGCCCTCGGGATCCTCCGGTCACCAGTGCGGTGCGACGGGTGGGCGCTTGGGTTTGCGTGGTCATGTTTCGAGAATGCAAGTTAAAGTGAACTTTATGTCAAGGACGAAATGAGGAGCGACGAGCTGTTGCCGATCGGTCAGCTAGCTCATCGGGCTGGCATGGCGCCGTCGGCCCTGCGCTACTACGAGAGCGAAGGCTTGATCGAGTCGAGCCGCACAGCCGGGGGCCAGCGACGCTACGCTCGCGGTGTCCTGCGCCGGCTCGCCTTCATCCGGGCCGCACAGAATGTGGGGCTCTCACTCGACGAGATCCGCTCCGCCTTGTCGGCTCTGCCGGCCCGCCGGTCGCCCAACCGGGCCGACTGGGCGCGGCTGTCGCGATCCTGGCAGGCCAGGCTCGATGAGCAGATCGCTGGCCTCACCCAGCTGCGCGACGGGCTGACGTCATGTATCGGGTGCGGGTGCCTGTCGCTGAAGCGCTGTGCCCTCAGCAATCCCAACGACGCGATGGCTGCGTACGGGCCAGGCGCGCGGTATCTGCCCAGCGTTCTTCGGGCTCAGGTAAGCGAGGTACGGCGCGTCTGACCCCGGCTGACGCTCGGAAAGCGAGGTACGGCGCGTCTGACCCCGGTGGGTCGAGGCGTAGCGTCCTCAGGCCTGGCAGCTCGGGCACCAGTAGAGCTTGCGCGCCTGCAGCATCTGCATCGTGACCGGCGTCCCGCAAACTCGGCAGGGCAGCCCAGTCCGCCGGTAGACGTAGTGCGCGTCCTCGTGTCGCACGTACCCGCGCGGGTGGGCTCGATCAATCGGCAGGGTGGTGACGATCCGGCCGGTCCGCAAGCCTGCGCGCATCAGGGTCACCAAGTCGCGCCACAGCGCCGACCACGCTTCCCGAGTCAGATCACGACCCGGGAGATGGGGCGGAATCCTGTGCCGGAAGAGGATCTCGGCCCGGTAGACGTTACCGACGCCGGACAGCACCGACTGGTCCATCAGCAGTCCGGCGATGGGGGCCCGGCTCCGCGAGATCCGAGCGAAGGCAGCGTCCCCGCTCGTTCTCCGGCGCAGCGGGTCCGGGCCGAGGCGCGCCACGAGCGCCGTTGCCTCGCCCGGGGTCAGCAGCTCGCAGGCGGTTGCTCCGCGCAGGTCGGTCCAGGACCCGTCGACTACCCAACGCATCCGGACCGCACCCCGGGCCTCGGGCGGCTCACCGACGCCGGCCACATACCTGCCGAACAACCCGAGATGAACGTGCACGATCTGCTCGCCAAAGGCCGCGAACAGATGCTTACCGTGTGCGGTGACCTCGTCGAGGATCTTCCCGTCGACCAAGGCAGCACCGTCGGCGAAGCGGCCTTGCGGGCTCGTCACCCGCACCGGCTTGCCCGCGAAATGCTCGGTCTGATCCCGCGCGAGGCCGTGCAGGGTATGACCTTCGGGCATTTGGAGAAGTCTACGGTTCGCTTCAGCCAGCCAGCTCGCGAAGCACGTCGGCCAGCGCTCGCACGCCAGCGGCACAGTCGCCGAGCTCGGCGAACTCCTCGGGTGAGTGGGAGATGCCGGTGGGATTGCGGACGAAGAGCATGGCCGTCGCGATGCCGGCCGCGGACAGGACCCCGGCGTCGTGCCCAGCGGCGGTGGGCAGGACCGGGGCGCCGCGGAGCACGGCGGCAATGCGATCACGAAGTGGGACGTCGAACCGGACAAGGTCGCTCCAGGACTCGACGCTGACCTTCAGCTTGGTTCCGTCGCGTCCGGCCCGTTCGGTGGCCTGCCTGGTCACCTCGTTGAGAAGGGTGTCAAGAGTCGCCGGTTTCTCAGCTCGGGCATCCAGCCAGGCCGTGACCTCGGACGGCACTGCATTTGTCCCGTTGGGCTGCACGGAGATTCGCCCGAACGTGGCTCGCGCGTCCAGTATCCGGGCCTGCTTGTTGGCAGCCAGGGCAGTCATCGCATAGGTCAGCATGGGATCGGCCCGGTCGGTCATCGGCGTGCTGCCAGCGTGGTCGGCCCGGCCGGAGAACGCGAAGCGGTATCGACCGTGCGGCCAGATCTCGCTGGCCACTCCCACCGAGGTTCCGAGTTCGATCAGTGCGCGACCCTGCTCGACATGCAGTTCCACGAAGGTGGCAACGCGGGACAACGCCTCGGGATCGGGCGCCAACAGGTGCGGGGTGCGTCCAGCCCAGGCCATCGCGTCGGCGTAGGTCGTCCCGTCCAGGTCGGTCAGCGCCCGCGCGCGATCGGGGTCCAAGGCACCGGTGAGCAGTCGCGATCCGCTACAGGCGACTCCGAACCGGGCGCCCTCCTCGTCGCCGAAGCAGACAACCCCGATCGGCCGGGCCGGGGCGAACTCCTGTGCCCGGAGCAGGTCAATGGCAGCGAAGCCCGACACCACCCCCAACGGCCCGTCGAAGGCGCCGCCTTCGGGTACGGAGTCCAGATGCGAGCCGGTCACCACCCCCGCCTCGGAGTCCGGATCCCCCCACCAGGCCCACAGGTTGCCGGCCAGGTCGACGGTCAGGTCCAGACCGCGTCGGATCGCCTCCTGCTCGAACCACTCCCGCAGTTGGGCGTCCTCTGGCGTCAGGGCGAATCGGCGGTAGCCGGCGCTGCAGGTCGAGCGCCCGACGTCGGCGAGGTCGCCCCACATCGCCTCGAAGCTGGCCGGATTTGTCAACGGCCGGTTGCCGGACGAGGCGTGCTGACCAGCCACGGACGTCATCGGAGAACTCCGGTGACCGTTTCGACAGCGGCGATCAGCTCACCCGATTCCAGTAGTTCCACCACGGCCTCGATCTCTGGAGACAGGTAACGGTCGGGGCCAGGGCCCGCGACCCGGGAACGTACGGTGTCACGCGCCGCCTGCGTCGCCGGGGCTGGCGCCAGAGGCGCTCGGAAGTCGAGCGCCCTTGCCGCAGTGAGAATTTCGATGGACAGTACTCGGCGCAACCCGTCCACCGCACGGCGCAACTTAAGCCCAGCAGCCCACCCCATGGAGACGTGGTCCTCCTGCATTGCGCTCGACGGAATAGAGTCCACGCTCGCCGGTGCCGCCAGTCGCTTGAGTTCACCGACGATCCCAGCCGCCGCGTACTGCGCGATCATGTGCCCGGAGTCCACGCCTGGGTCGGCGGCCAGGAACGGCGGCAGGCCATGGCTGCGCGCCGGGTCGAGCAGCCGGTCGGTACGCCGCTCGCTCATCGAGGCCAGGTCGGCGACCGCGACCGCGAGGAAGTCGAGCACGTAGCCGACCGGAGCCCCGTGGAAATTGCCATTCGACTCCACCCGACCGTCGGGCAGTAGTACCGGGTTATCGATCGAGCTGGCCAATTCCCAGCCGGCGACCATCTCGGCGTGCTGGAGGGTGTCTCGCACCGCGCCGGCGACCTGGGGCGCGCAGCGCAAGGAGTACGCGTCCTGCACGATCGGGCAATCTTCGGGATCCACCTGATGTGAGGCGACGATCTCCGACCCCTGCAACAGCGCGCGGAGATTGCCAGCCGCGATGGCCTGGCCGGGATGCGGTCTGAGCGCCTGGAGATCTTGCGCGAAAACGCGGTTGGTCCCCAGCAACGCCTCGACACTCATGGCCGCGGAGATGTCGGCGGCCACGAGCAGGGCATGCAGGTCGTGGGCGGCCAGCAGCAGCATGCCGAGCATCCCGTCGGTGCCGTTGATCAGGGCCAGCCCTTCTTTCTCGGCAAGAGTGATGGGCAGCAGGCCGGCCTGGGCGAGCGCATCGGCGGCAGAGCAGGCTTTCCCCGCACCGTCGCGGACGTTGCCTTCACCCATCAGCGCCAGGGCAACATGCGCCAACGGTGCCAGGTCTCCGGAACAGCCCAGCGATCCGTACTCGCCGACGACCGGTGTGATGCCGGCGTTGAGCAGCCCGACAAGAGCGGCTGCGGTCTCCGGCCGCACGCCGGTCCGGCCACTGGCCAAGGTGCGGAGCCTGAGCAGCATCAACGCCCGCACGACCTCCCCGTCCACCTCCCTGCCGGTGCTGGCTGCATGCGATCGAACCAGCGAGCGCTGCAGGTCCGCTCGGCGCTCTGGCGGGATATGTGCGGTCGCCAGGGCACCGAAACCGGTCGAGACCCCGTACACCGTCGTGGCCGAGGCCGCGAGTCGATCCACGAACGCGCGGGCTGTCGCGATTACGGTCAGGGCGGAGTCGGTCAGCCGTACCTGCGCGTCCGCGCGGGCGACGACAACAACCTGCTCACCGGTCAGCAGGTCACTGCCTACCTCGACCACGGTGTCGATGCTGGCGGCCACGCGCGTCAGGTTACGACCTGCGGTCTGAATCGGCTCTACAGTCGTGTCGTGGATGACGCCGACGCTGGGCCCAAGGACCAGCCAGTCGAGCCGGAGTCGGCGACCCGGCGCACGGCGGACAAGTCGAGCAGAGAACTGGACGTCGGCTGGGGTGAGTCCCCACGCGAGTTCGACCAGCGCAGCGAGGACGACGAGCGCCTGCTCCGCGAACGACCCCCGCACTGGGAGCGGTAAGCGGCAGGTTGCCGGAGCGCACTGGCTACCCGCTGACCGAGGCTTTCTGGGACGAACTCCGAGCCGGCTTGCCCGGGTGAAGCCCAGGCTCTCCCGGCCGGGGATGGGAACAGCGCTGGCATGCTTGGCCGGTGGAGACAGCCATCGGCCTGGTCGCCTTCCTGGCCGCGGTTGCCGCGACCGGCGCGGTGGCTCGCCGTTATGACGTGCCCGCACCCCTGCTGCTCGTGGTCCTCGGGTTCGCCGTCTCCTATCTGCCGGTCATCGGGACAGTCCACATCACGCCGGATCTGATCCTCGTCGGGTTGCTTCCGCCGCTGCTCTACGCCGCTGCCGTGAAGACATCGCTGATCGACTTCCGGGCCAACCTGCGCCCGATTGCCCTCCTATCGGTCGGCCTCGTGCTGTTCAACACGGTATGTATTGGGCTGCTCACGTGGGCGCTGCTGCCCATCCCACCGGCCGCCGCCTTCGCGCTGGGGGCGGTGGTGGCGCCGCCCGATGCGGTAGCGGCCACCGCGATCGCCCGCCGGGTCGGCATGCCACGACGAGTGGTGACGATTCTCGAGGGTGAAAGCCTGGTCAACGACGCGACCGCGCTGGTCTGCCTGCGGGCCGCGATCCTCGCGCTGGCCGGCACCGTCACCGTCGGCGGGGTACTGGCCAGCTTCGCCCTATCGGTGGTCGGCGGTCTGGCCGTAGGACTGCTCGTGGCAGTTGTCATCGGATTCGTCCGCAGAAAGGTGCGCGACCTCCTCACCGACATCACGATCTCCTTCCTGACCCCCTTCGTCTCCTACATCCTCGCGGAGGAGATCCACGCTTCGGGAGTCCTTGCCGTCGTCGTGACCGGACTCGTGATCGGTCACCAATCCCCGGTGATGCTCAGCGCTGCGTCACGTGTCCTCGAGCAGGCGAACTGGGCCACGGTCCAATTCGTCCTCGAGAACTCGGTCTTCCTGCTCATCGGGCTGCAGGCCAAGACGATCGTGGACGATCTGGCCACCAGCGACATCAGCGTCGGGCGCAGCCTCGGCGTGGCTGCGACGATCTTGGGCGCTGTCATCGTGCTGCGGGCCATCTGGGTCTTCCCGGTGACCTACGCGTCTCGGCTGGTTCCCGGGGTTGCTCGCAACGAGTCGAGTCCGTCCTGGCGATATCCGGCGCTGATCAGCTGGGCCGGAATGCGCGGCGTGGTCACCCTAGCGGCGGTCTTCGTGTTGCCCGAGGAAACGCCACTGCGCGAGAACCTGATTCTGATCGCGCTCGTGGTCACCGCTGGCACGTTGCTGCTCCACGGATCGACCCTGCCATGGGTGGTCCGGCGACTGGGGCTGGCCGGGCCCGATCGGGCCGAGGACACCCTCGCCGAGGCCGCGCTGTTCCAGCGAGCGGCTCGAGCAGGCCTGGCCGAACTCGATCGGCTGCTGACCGGGAAGGAGCCTCCTGATGTCGTGGAGCGGCTGCGTCGCCGGGGCATCGACCGCGCCGACGCTGTGTGGGAACGGCTCGGCGCGGCGGCGGAGACGCCGAGCACGGTGTACGCACGGTTACGCGCAGCGATGATCGACGCGGAGCGGGCTGAGGTGTTGGAAGCCCGGGACAGTGGTCAGGTGCCCGACGACGTCCTGCGTACAGTGCTGGGCGCGCTCGATGTCGAGGAGACCGTGCTCGACCGCGTGGCAGGAGTGGACGTCGCGGATCGATCTGACGAGCTGACCGCACCGACCTCTGATGCCTGCGACCACCTTCGACTAGCTCCGGCGAGTGACCGCCCGGCGGGCGAGCCGGTGTGCGAGAGCTGCGTGGCAGTGGGCCGCCGGGACTGGGTTCATCTGCGGATGTGCCTGACCTGCAGCTATCTGGGCTGTTGCGACTCCTCCCCACTGACGCACTCCAGCAAGCACTACGCAGAGTGCGACCATCCGGTTATGCGCAGCGTCGAGCCAGGTGAGGCCTGGCGCTGGTGCTACGTCGACGAAGTCATCGGCTGATGCCCGGCGGAGTTCATCTCTTGGGGAGACCAGTAGCTCGGCTAGCGCTGTGGTCGCGACTGCTCCCCATGGGCGCCCACCGATGGATCCTGATCAGGCGGCACCGCGGCGCCGCTGCGGAGCAGGTCGCGGATCTCCGTCAGCAGCTCGACGTCGGTCGGCTGTGTGGGACCCGCCTCTTCACCCCGCGCACGCCGCTCGGTGAGCTTTTTCAGGGGAACCACGGCCACGAAATAGATCACCGCGGCGGTGAGGACGAACGTGATGATCGCGCTGATGAAGGCGCCCCACGTGAAGACTTGACCGTTGAATTCGAAGCTGCCGCCGGTGTCACCGCCACCACCGGCCAGCCCGATCAGCGGGGTCAGGAAGGAACTCGTGAATGCGGCGACGAGCGCGGTGAACGCTGCGCCGATGACGACCGCGACAGCCAGCTCCACGACATGTCCGCGGAGCAGAAAGTCCTTGAACCCCTTCACGTCCTACTCCCCACCGGAGTTGGCCATCGGCGCCAGTTCCGAAGGCTCCTACGGGGGCAGGAGTGTAGCCGTGAGGATGCTCGAAGCCGCCGCGGCGGCCAACCGCGCTGCGGTGTCCTGGGCGACTGCGACGACCACCAGACCGAGGGGCTCCACCATGTTGGCCGACCCGGATTCGGCCAGCGGGACGGCGAGGACCAGGGCGCGCTCCGCCACGACGACGGCCATCGCCGCGTCCACCGTTGCGGCCAGGATGTCCACGCGATCTCCCGGTCGCAATAGAGCGGCGACTTCGAGGTCGATCAGCCGAATCGGACTTGCTACAACACCCGGTCCGAGGCCTGCCGACAGGCCCGGCCCGAGCAGCCGGAGATCGGTGATGATCTCGCCTCGTCGTACCGCGCCGGTGATCACCCGGCCGGTGACATCGGCACTCGCGGTCAGCACACCCTCAGGAAGCTCGGTCGTCGTACGCGCTGCCGGTCGGAGGTCCTCGGCCGCGATGATGCGACCGGCTGCGAGGTCATGCGCGGCCACGAGCACATCGGTCCGGGGCGGCTCCTCAGTGGCGTCGGCCGGTGCCGGGCGAGCTGGGGTGACGGCCAGCAACAGGGCCCCAGCGGCCAGCAGCGCCGCGACCAGCCGGCGGGTATTCAGCCAGGGCTGGGAAAGCCAACGGCGAGACCGCGCGCCGGAGCGCGGGATGAGCGGATTACTCGACGGCATCCTGCAAAGCTAGGAGTTCCAGGCTCTGGCCGGGTCACCTGGAGAACGAATGTGGAAACCGAGCACTGGTTGTGGATGGCCCGGCCTGACCGTGGGATGACCGCCGGTCAGGAGTTGGCACTGCTCGAGCTGGTTCCCGCCTTTGCGGCCGGCCTGTCCTTGGTAGTGGTCGAGTCGGAACTGCCGGACGAGGACGCGGCACCCGTCCCGGTTTCCTTGCTCGAGCTGTTCGAGGACCCGGTCGTAGCCGGTTCGGTGTCCTTGGCTCCCGACTTCTGCTTGGCGCCATTTGTCTCGGCCCGCGAATCGTTGCGGTAGAAGCCGGAGCCCTTGAACACCACGCCGACCGAGCCGTAGACCTTGCGTAGCCGCCCGGCGCAGACCGGGCATTCGGTCAACGCGTCGTCAGTGAAGCTCTGGAACTGCTCGAAGCGGTGATCGCAGGCCGCATCGGTGCATGCGTACTGATAGGTCGGCACGTTCGCGGGACTCCTCGGTGGGCTGAGGCTTGGCACTCTATCTCTGTGATTGCTAACGCACGAACGTCGCATTGCATGCCCACGCCACTGTGCCGGGATCCGCGGGCAAACATCGACCAGACATCCTGATCCGTACGGTCTGGCCCGGGACCACTGGCGAGCGAGCCGCCGCTGGTTCCCGACGCGGCCGCGCCAGGCCGGGGTCTTACCTGTCGCGAGCCGTCATCGCGCTCGTGAGTGCACTGTTGTGCGCCCCGCTCGGCGCATGCACGGCCACGCCGGCCGGTACGGGCACGGGCGGATTGACAACGGTCAGCACCACCCGACTGTGTCCCGACACCGGAACTGCCAGGGAGGACGCGGCAGACCTCGTGGCGTGCATCTCCACTCGGGCGTCGCAGTATTGGACCGCACAGATCGGGCAAGCGGTTGACCGACTCATCGTCGTCGCGCCGGACCCGGACACCGTCCCGGAGGAGTGTCGTGCCTTCCTGGAGTTCGGTACTGCGTTCTTCTGCCCCGGCGATGCCACGGTGTACATCACCGATACCGCATTGGATCGCGATGCGCGCGTCTTCGGCGACCAGTTGCCCTACGCCATCGCCGCAACGGTGGCGCATGAGTTTGGTCATGTCGTCCAACATCTAGTCGATCAGCCGGGTAGCAATAGAGGGGTCACCGACGCCGAATCCCGGGCGTTCGAGCAGCAGGCGGATTGTCTGGCCGGAGTGTGGGTGCGCCATGCAACCCGGCTGGGGCAGGTCAACCCCATCGCATTCCGCGCGGCGTTCGAGCGGCAACTGAGGATCATCCATTCGCTTCCCGTCCCGGTAGCCCTGGACGGGTACGACGAGACAGTAAGCCATGGAACGGTCGAGCAACGGATGGTCGCCTTTGACAGCGGTGTCACCGACGGGTCCGGTCGGTCCTGCAATCTCGTCGGGCTCGACGGCGGCTGACCCGTGGCCGGGCTCGCCGACAGGCAGGGGTCGCCATGCAGACGACGAGGCTGTTGAGCCACACTCCGACCATGCGTACGGGTGCTTTGGAATCGAGCATGACCGAGCGGCAGCGGCTGGAGCACGCACGGGCGGAATTCGACGCCGAGGTGATCTACCTCGACACCACCACCCTCGGTTTGCCACCGCGGCGCAGCCTGGTCGCACTGCAGGCAGTGTTGAACGACTGGCGCGCTGGGACGGCGTACCCGCCTGACTATGACCTGCCGGTGAACCATGCGCGACGCCGGTACGCCGAACTTGTCTCGGTCGACCCCTCCGCGGTCGCTATCGGACCGCAGGTGTCGATGTTCGCCGGACTCGTGGCCACCTCCTTGCCACCCGGCAGCGAGGTGCTCACCGCCGAGGGGGACTTCACCAGCATCCTGTTCCCATTCCATGCCCAGGCTGGCCGCGGTGTCACGGTTCGCGAGGTGCCCTTGGACCGGGTCGCCGACGCCGTGACGGAACGTACGACGCTGGTATCGCTCTCAGCCGTCCAGTCGTCGAACGGCCGCGTGGCAGACCTGGACGCAGTGGAGGCTGCCTGCGCTTCGACCGGGACTCGGGTGCTGCTGGACGTGACCCAGGGGGCTGGGTGGCTGCCCATTGATGCTGGCCGCTTCGCCTATACGGTGTGTGCGGGCTACAAATGGCTACTCGCCCCACGCGGTACGGCCTTCTTGACTGTCCGGCCGGAGCTGCGAGATGGGTTGGTGCCCAACCACGCTGGCTGGTACGCCGGGGAGGAGCCCTGGACCAGCATCTACGGCACTCCGTTGCGGTTGGCCGGCGATGCCCGGCGATTCGATCTCTCGCCCGCCTGGCACTCCTGGATAGCCGCCGCTCCGGCGCTGGATCTGTTGACCGAGGTCGGCCGGACCGCCTTGCATGCCCACGCGGTGGGCCTCGCAGAGCGGTTCCGGACCGCCGTTGGCATGCCCTCGAGCAATTCAGCGATCGTGTCCGCCGTTGCCGATGAGCACGTCGCCGGCCTCATGGCCGAAGCGAGAATCGTCGGCGCGATCCGAGCTGGGCGACTCCGGCTGTCCTTCCACGTGAGCACCAGCGAACAGGACGCCGACCGGGCTGCGGAGGTTCTCGCCGGCCACCTGCAGCAGTGAGGCGACCGTTTTCGGTCAGGAACGACAGCTTTCCTGCCTTGGGTTCAGGGGGTCGTTGCAACACCTCTAGTTGTGAGGGGTTGTTGGCGATGGGGCGTGGGACGGGTCGGGGGCGGCTGCAGGGGCTGCGGCAGACGTCGAGGGTGTTCTGGTCATCAGTGG
>JALZIX010000297.1 GCA_030860025.1 Actinomycetota bacterium | reverse complement strand
CCGGCGACGCCGAGATCAGCCAGTTCTGCGGCGAGTGCGGCGACCACGCCGGGTGCCTCGGCGTAGCCGCCCTCCAGATCGACGGTCAGCGGCACCGGGAGCCGTTCGACCAGGGCTCGGGCCAGGGCCACGGTCAGGTTCAGGCCGGCGCCGGCGCCGTCCGGCAGGCCGGCGGCCGCGGTCAGCCCCAGGCTGGTGGTGCCGATCGCGGGGAAGCCTGCGTCGGCCAGCAGCAGCGCGGAGGCCACATCCCAGGCATTGGGTAGCAGAAACGGCTCCGGGCCGTCGTGCAGAGCGGCAAAGACCGACGCATCGGTCATGGTCGCTCCACCCTGATCTCCGCAGGCACCGGCCGTCGCCAACTCATTAGCCACCTATGACCGCCGGAACGACGGCAACGTAGGCGTCTCTGCATTATTTCCGATCCTCCATTCGGGTCTCGGGGTGCGCCGCCGGGTCGGTCCCACGTCGCTGAGCAGGCGATCGACCGCCGGCTTCATCTGCTGCGTCCGGGTCTTGGTCCGGTGCCGGGGTGCTCCGTACTTCGCAGATCACTGGTCCACCTCCGGGGACTGCCTGAGCTCGCGATGAGCACCGGCGAGCACGGCTGGCTCAGTTTGCCGGATCCGGGAACCAGCGCGTACGGCCACCGCCCGCGCGGTGTCCTCGGCGATCAGGTCGGCATTGATCGCGCGGCGGTCCATGAGCCGGCCGCCGTCGCCGCGACGATCCCGGCGGCGGGGTCGGCGACGTTACCGGCGACCCACACCCCGGGCACTGCGGTCCGGCCGGTCGAGTCGGCCTGCACATGGGTCCCCATTCCCGTCGGGTGTTCGACGGCGGCGAGGCCGAGCGAAGCGAGCACCCCGTCCCTGGCGCAGAATCGGGGCCCGACGACCACGACCGACACGTCGATGATCTGGCCGGATGCCATTCGGAGGCTGGTGAGCCGATCACCTGCCACGACGAGCCCGGCTGCCCCGCCGCGCACGACGGTGATGCCGCGCGCGGACAGCTGTTCGGACTGCTCGCCCGTTGGCTCCGGCGCGGTGTGCAGGAGCAGGGTCAGGTTGTCGGTCAACTGCCGAAACAACAGTGTCGTGCATCGCTGACGCGCCCGTCCCGAGCACGGCAATTGCGTGATCGCGGACCTCCCAGCCATGGCAGTACGGGCAGTGGATGACATCGCGGCCCCAGCGCTCCCGTACGCCGGGTACGTCCGGTAGCTCGTAGACCAGTCCGGTGGTGACCAGCAGCCGCCGGGCCTGGACGGTGTCCCCGTTGATGAGCCGTACGGCGAACCTGCTCCCAGGCAGCACCGCCGCCGAATCCGCCTGTCCCGTACGGATCTCTGCTCCGTACCCCCGCACCTCGGCGCGTCCGAGATCGAGCAACCCCTCCGGGGGTATGCCGTCACGGGTCAAGAAGCCCTGGGTGTGCGCGGCGGGAGCGTTGCGGGGTTCACCTGCGTCGATGACGAGCACCGCCCTGCGTGCCCGGCCCAGCACCAACGCCGCACGCACCCGGCCACTCCACCGCCGACAACGACGACGTCGTACGGCAGAGCCGCAGTGTCGGTTCCGTCCTGCTTTCCGGTCATGATGCCCACCTCCACCAGCACAGGCCGAGGGCGATTTTCCCGACTCCGCCGCCGGAGGGGTCCTCCCAACGTTCGCCGCGAACTTGATCGAGCCATTGGTCGACACGAGGAACGCCGTCCGACACGAGATCGATGCCGACATGCGCGGGGAGGTGCCCATCACCGTCATCGGCCATTCCTACGGCGGGCTGACGACGGCGCTTGCGGCGACTGCCGGACTGACCGCAGATCAATTGCTCCTGGTCAACTCCCCGGGCGTCGGCAGCCTGATCTCGGTGCCCGCCCTGGCGGAGTACTCGGTCTATGCCATGTCGGCGCCGGGCGACCGGGTCTCTGAGTTGTGTCCGTTGATCCACGGACCTGCGCCGACCAGCCTCGACGGTGTGATCGATCTGGAGACCGGCGGCTACCTCGACGGCTCGCTCGTCGCCGGGGTGGTTCGCAGAATGCGAGGACTGTGACTGTTACCCCGTTACGGGTGACCGTGGCGGTGTCCACGCGAGAGAGGAGAGCGACATGCCACCGACCCGAGTCCACTTCAACGGCGGAGTCAACCTCGGCGATGCCGAGACGGTGATGCGGGAGATCGCCAACCGCGTGAATTCGGGCGTGCAGCGGATCCCGGACGGCGAGACCGGCCCCCGCCAGCAATGGATCTTCTTTCAGCTCGAGAAGTTCTGGCAGACGCCGGGGCTAGAACAGGCCGGCGCCAAAGACCAACCGGCGCCCGGATACGAGCAGTTGCCGAAAGTGCGCCTGTCCGAGGGTATGGCTCCCGATGAAGTGCAGTGGCCCAACCTCGGGTACGCCGATGCCTACCAGGAATCGTTCGAGACCTTCCGTCGGCACCGCGACGAGGGGGTGCTGCCTGAAGCTGTCCGGTTCCAGGTGCAGTACCCGACTCCGTTGGCCTCGGTCAACGCGTGGGTCGTCCCGGATGATCAGGACCGGCTCGAACCCTCGTACGAGAAGGCCCTCTTCGCCGACCTCGACCGGCTGCTCGAGTCGCTGCCGCACGAGGACGTCGCCGTGCAATGGGACGTCGCAGTCGAATTCGCGATCCTCGAGGAAAGTTTCGAGGCCGGCGCGGGACAGAGCTTCGAGAGCATCGTCGATCGGTTGGCTCGGTGCATTGATCGGGTCCCGGCCGACGTACCGGCAGGTCTTCACCTCTGCTACGGCGACTACCAGCACCAACACTTCAAGCAGCCCGAGTCACTGGGCATGCAGGTCCGAATTGCCAACGAGGTGGCCGCACGGGCCGGCCGTACGGTGAACTGGATCGCGTTCACGGTTCCGCAGAATCGACGTGATGCCGCCTTCTTCCAGCCGCTCGGCTTCCTCTCCCTACCGGCAGAGACCGAGCTCTACCTCGCGCTCGTGCCCTACCACCCGGACAAGCAGGAGCCGGGCACTACCGAGGAACAGATCCGCCTGATCGACGAGCACCTGTCGGATCGGGACTGGGGGATCTGCACCGAGTGCGGGATGGCTCGCGCCGAACCGGAGGAGGTTCCGGTATTGCTCGACCTGCACCGGGAGATCCTGGCCAACGCGCGCGCCTGACCTGGGTCTGTCGAAACCGGGGATACGCGAACGCAGTTCATGGCTGGGGGTCGGCCGCGGACATGCGGCGGCGGCACGGGCGCGAGTCACCGGTCGTAGACGTCGCGGCGGTGTCCAAGGGTCACGACGACGACGAGTAGCACGTCATCCGCGATTCCGCGATGTCTTCGGCGTCCTCCAGGGCAGTTATCAGCTTCTCGTACTGTTCGGGACTTACGAGCACGGCCGCTGGGCGCCCGTAGCGCTCGCTTCGGACGTCTTCGGGCTGACGCTGCATGCTGGCTCCTGAGGGAGTGGACGCCTGAGCCTGGATCGAAATTCAGTAACGGGAACCTCAGAATCGGCAGAGGTCACGTGATCATGGGGCGCGCATGACGATTGCGGCTTACCCCGCGGAGCGGTGTCCTCAGCTCTCGGTCGTTGGGGGCTTGCCGTCGTGGGCTTGGTGATCGCGTTCTCGCTCAGCTCGACACTCGTGAGACAAGCTGACTCTTCCGGGGTCCTCCTCGCGCGTTGGAGGATGACCACTGGTCAGTGCCGTCGGGAACATTTACCAGTGGTGCAGTGGCCGGTCTTGTTTCACAACCGAGAGATACTGGGCGCCCGTCTCGTTCGGACTTGCGACCTGTTGCGCTGGGATCGCCTTTTAGACGGAACCTGCGGGTTGCCCCGAAATACGTGGACGGGTCGGTAGGCGCCGAGCCGGAGTAAGACTGTTCGCAGATAAGTCGAAGTCGATTCGTTCCAGGGCTTGCGCGTTGGACGAGACCGTGACCCCCGCAGGTCGGAGCGCTCTGCTTCATCCGTCGAGAAGCAAGGTTGGTGAGCAGGATCCGGGCGTGATGGTTGACGGCGAAGGTGCGCTCGAGCCCGTCCGGCGGTGACGTGCCTGGGTCCAGTGCCCGCCGGGGTTGGTGACCAGCACATCGGTCCGGGAATCTCGCGAACCGCGCACGAGAAGCCTTAGCCCGACTCAGACCGCGACGGGGTCGCGGTCCTCGGAGGGGGATGTCTTGACTGTCTTGATGCCCTTGATCAGGAGGTAGAAGACCATCGAGACCTCGCTGAGGATCACCAGCGCGACGACAACTGGGTTGATCGCGTCCGCGATCCCCGAAGCCAAGAACTGAAGCGGTACGTCGACCAGATAGGCGGTGCACGCGAGCATCAGGTTGACGCCGAGGGGGCGGGGGAACATGCCGGACCGGTAGGCCAACAGGCCCAGAGGGAACAGCCACAGGCCGAAGAAGATCTGCGCGACGAGGTAGCCGTTGTGCTGCAGGTCGAGCAGGAGCAGGACCAGAGCGTTGGCACCGTCCGTGCCGAGGGCACTGGCGTAGGAGTTCTCTGTCGCGACCACAACAGCCCCAAGCTGGTGGACCATATTCAGGCAGGTGATGCCTACTTGGAGCACCACGAAGATGACCATCGCGCGGGCCACGGCCTTGTTCACGTGCTGCAGCAACTGGTGAAGGGCCATGACCAGGAAGATGGCGAACGTCGCCTGGACCAGGTCGGCCACGAAGCTCATCCGGACCAGTGAGGCGTTCGCCACGACGTTCTCCGCGGTGGTGGTGGCATCGCCCGGCGCGTAGACGTTTACTCGCACGATGTGGGCGAAGCCGCCGAAGATCGCGACGATCATGTAGTAGAGGCCAGCGGTTCGGGCTAGGCGCTTCGGTGAGTTCATGACGTACTCCTCAGTGTCGGATGTCGTGTCTGGGGCTGGCGTTAGCCGCGATTGAGACGGTCGCTCAGCAACCTGTCCACGAGCTGTCCATGCGCTGTCCGCTCGCAATGCTGTCGCGCTGGCACCAGCTCAACATCGACGTGAATAGTTGCGCCGCCCTCACAACCCTCCAAGCGTGCGGCGTCGGAGTTGTTCGCGAACCTGGCCCAGACACCGACCGTGAAGATCTTTCCCTCGCTCGGCCCGCTCGGTGGCACAACAGTCGGCATGGGATGTCGCTCAGGAAATACTTCGACCTGTCGATCACGATCGGGCACCCCCGAGCGTCAACTCATCATCACCACATTGGCAGCGGTGGTGGAGGCTGGAACTGCTTCTCCGAGAATAAGGTTCACTGGGGTCCATAGCTCCACTGGCCGGCCAGGACCGAGGTGCGACCCTCGACGACGCGGCCGGACTGCGGACCGGTCGCGGCACGCAAGATGCGGTTGAAGCTCGGCTGAGCCGTGAGCTACCAGTGAACGCGTTCACGCTCAAACGCCGGTGGAAATCGCTTCCAACCCATCAACAACAGCGTGTGGCTCGGCGGTCCCGCCGCCGTATGCCGCTTGGAAGCTGTCGTCACCGAGCAACACGCGAGCTCTGTCCTCCGCCCGCTCAACGTCAACCCGCTCGAGACGAGAGAGGGGACGGTGTCGGGCCTCGCGCCACCAGTTCGCCGCACCCAGCAGGCGAGCGGCGTCGGATGCCTGTCCGCGGGCGGCCCTGACGCAGGCCATTCCCTCCAGTGCGCCGGGATGCCCCGCGGTCTCCCAGGCCAGACGGTGGGAGAACTGGGCGCTGTCGAGATCCCCGGAGAGCTCGGCTAGGTGGCCGAGACCGATGAGGGTCGTGGCCGTCCAGTCGGGCTCGTTCTTCCCCGCCAGCATCTGCTGGGCGCGCAACAGGTGGGCCCGTGATGCGGTTAAGTCCGCTCGCTCCCGTGCCAGTAATCCTTCACCCACCACCGCCCGGGGATTGCTCACTGCTCCGAGTTGCCGCGCGATCTCGTTCGACTGGGTGAACAGCGAAGCGGCGCGCTCTGCCTCGCCCAACTCGAGTGCGACATGTCCCGCGCCGGCCAGGGCGTACTGGATGGTGTTGGCCGGGCCAACCTCGCGTCCGCTGCTCAACGCCCCCTCATAGAAGGCCCGAGCCTCGTCCAGACGCCCCCAGCGATGCATGGCCATTCCTAGGTGGAACTGGATGGCCGAGACTCCCCACTGGTCGCCGAGCCTGCGGAAGACGGCGAGTGCCCGGTTGCCGCTGGACGTGGTCTCGGACATCGCGCCTGCGGCGGCGTGCAATTCCATCTGTACGAACTGGACCAGTGCCGAGCACCAGGCGTCGTCCACCCGGTGGAACTCGTCATCGGCCTCGATGAGCAGGTTGAATGCCGCAGCAGGGTCGTGACCTCCGATGCCCTCAACCGCAAGCAGCGTCGTGGAGAGCGCAGCGCGGAATTTGTCACCGACCTGGGTGAATAGGGCTCGGCTCTCGGCTGCTGCGGCGGCGCAGTCGGGGGCGGGGTGCACGATGCAGGCACCCGGCCGTGCCGCCACGGCCAGCGCCTGGAGGGCTCCTGCTCGCGCCACTTGGGAACCGGCGGGGGTGGCCGCCAGCATTGCGGCAACCTTGTGGCCGCCGTCGGGGCGGCTCGCGAAGTACCAGTACCAACCGAGCGCGCCGACCAGGCGCAGCCCCTGGTCAGGCTCGGCATCTGCGTGCGCGGTGCACCAGGCGAGGGCGGCCTCTATGTCGTCCCGCTCATCGGAGAGTCGCCTCAGCCACCGGGACTGGCCGTCGGCCCGAAGGTCCCGTTCGGCACGTTCGGCCAGCGACGTGAGATATCGGACGTGAGCTGCGCCGAACGGTTCAGACTCGTTGGCCTCAGACAGACGTTCGCGCGCGTATTCACGGATGGTTTCCAGCAGGTGGTAGCGCCCGGCGTCGCGGTCGATGACAACCAACGACTTCTCGACCAACCGGGCAAGGGTGTCCACGATGTCCCCCGGAGCGTGGTCGTCGCCGCCGCAAACGACCTGAACCCCCTCGAGCGTCCAGGCGCCGCGAAATACCGAGAGCCGCCGGAGCAGAACCCGCTCGGATTCGGTCAGCAGGTCGTGGCTCCAGTCGATGGCGGCCCGTAGGGTGCGCTGCCGTGCCTCCGCGGTCCGGGATCCGGTGGTGAGGAGGGCGAAGCGGTCCCCCATCCGGGATGCCAACTCTTCGACCGGCAGGGCGAAGACGCGCGCGGCAGCCAGTTCGATCGCCAGCGGTATCCCGTCGAGCTGCCGGCAGATCTCGGCTATCGCGGCGGCGTTGTCGTCTCCGAGCCGGAACGCCGGAAGTGCACTCTGTGCGCGGTCCACGAAGAGCTGGACAGCGGTGTTGTCCGTCAGGTCAGTCAAACCCGCGTCTGTGGGCGGGATTGTGAGCGGACTGACGGCGTACTGGACCTCTCCCCGGGCAGCCAGCGGTTCACGGCTCGTGGGGAGCAGCCGAAGCTGCGGGCAGGACTCGAGGAGCCGTTCGGTGAGGACGGCGCAGGCATCGGCAAGGTGCTCGCAGTTGTCGAGCACCAGGAGGACGTGGCGCTCGCGCAGGTGGCCGACAAGTTGCTCCTCGGCCGTCGACGTCGCGACGTCGCGGACATCCAGCGCGGCGAGCACCGCATGGGGGAGCTGTGCCGGGTCGGCGACGCCGGAGAGCCGGGCGAACGCCACGCCGTCCGGGAACTGGCTTGTCGCCCGGCGTGCCACCTCGACGGCGATGCTGGTCTTGCCCACGCCGCCGGGACCGGTGACGGTGACCAACCGGTGCGCGTGCAGCAGAGCGCCGATCCGATCGAGGTCCTCGTCGCGGCCGAAGAAGGACGTGAGTCGGGTCGGTAGCCGGTTGGCCAGCGGTGCCGATGTTCGACCGGGAGCCGTCCGGGCCGGTGCACTCAGCTCCGGGCTCTGCTGGAGGATCGACTCCTGGAGACCACGTAGTTCGGTGCTGGGCTCCAGACCCAGCTCGGCGTCGAGCATCGCACGAGCCCGCTGATAGGCCGCGAGCGCATCTGCCTGCCGCCCGGTTCGGTACAGCGCGAGCATGAGGCGGCCGTATAACCGCTCGCGAAGTGGGTAGGCAGCGCTGAGCGCTTCCAACTCGGCCAGGACATCGGCATGGCGTCCGGCTGCCAGATCGAGGTCGATGAGCTCCTCGCGAGCCGCGAGTTGCAGTTCGACCATGCGAGTCATCTCCGGTCGGGCCCACGCCGAGTCGGCGAACTCGGACAAGGCCTCTCCGCGCCACATCGACAAGGCGTCCCGATACAGCTCCGAGGCACCGGTCGGGTCCATGTCGGCGACCGCGCGGGCGGACGTGATGAGGTCGGTGAAGCGGAGCGCGTCCACGTGCTCACGGTCGAGGTCGAGCAGGTAGCCCGGGGGGCGGGTGACGATGAGGGCGCTCGACATTCCGAGTTTGTCCAGGGCACGGCGGAGTTTCGACACGCGCACCTGAAGGGCATTACTCGGATTGGCCGGGAGCTCCTCACCCCAAAGCGCGTCGACCAAGTTGGCGGTGGGAACCACGCGGCGGGCAGACAGGGCCAGGAGAGCGAGCAGCTCACGTTCCCCGCCACTGGGAGCGGACCGGACCCGTCCCTCCAGGACGACCTCTACCGGCCCGAGGACGCGGATCTCCATGCGGTGCCTCTCCAGTCCCCGGCTTCAGCCAGACGTGGCGACGATTCTCCACCGCCCCCCCAGTGCTTGGACAACGAGTTCCCTCCTACTGCCCTGAGGCCTGGTGCCGACGGGCTACAGGGTTCGGACAGCGACTGGACAGCCTGCTGTTGCAGCGTTTTCGCCGGAGCAGAACAAAGGCGACAACGAAGGAGACATGGTGATCTCAGTCCGGGTACCAGCAATGCGCTCACGCCAGTGCGTTCGCGCGATCAGCGCTCGGGTCAGCGACGTGCCAGGTGTGCACGCCCTCAAAGTCGACGTGCTGACGAGGACGCTGCAGGTCAGCGGGCCCGCAGACCCCAGCCAGATTGTCGCGGCCATCGCCGCCGCCGGCTATGCCGCCGAAAAGTCTCATACCGCCGAGGAATCTCACGCGGTTGAGTCATCTCGGCCAGCAACCCCCTGGGCCGACGCGTTTCCCACCGACCCGGCGGGGCTTCCGGAGGCCCTTGGACCTGCAGTGCTGGAACTCGGTGACGGCGCCGAGTTGGATCTGCGGCTCGGTCCTGTCGCCAAGCGACTGGGCGGTAGCACTGTGCGGATGCTGGGCTACAACGGTTCGATCCCTGGCCCGACTCTCGTGGTGCGGGAGGGTTCGGAGGTGACCGTTCGTGTCGCCAACGACGGCGACTTGGAGACCACGGTGCATTGGCACGGATTGCGCCTGGAGAACCAGTACGACGGGGTCCCGCACGAGACGCAGCTGCCAATACCGGTGGGGGACAGCTTCACCTACCGCATCCAGTTCCCCGATCCGGGCCTGTACTGGTACCACCCCCACATCCGAGAGGACTACGGGCAGGAGATGGGCCTGTACGGCAATATTTTGGTGACGCCGTCCGAACCTCACTACTGGCCGCCTGCACACCGTGACGTCGTGTTGACCCTTGACGACGTGCTCATCGAAGAGGGCCGGATCGCCCCTTTCAGTCCGGCTGAGACCTCCTTCACCGCGATGGGCCGGTTCGGCAACGTCCTGCTGGTCAGCGGCGACTCCGCGTTGAGGCTGAGCGTCCAGGTTGGCGAGGTGGTGCGATTGTGGCTGACCAACACCGCCAACACCCGGGTTTTCAACGTGGCTCTGCCGGGTGCACGGCTGAAATTGGTCGGTGGGGACAGCGGACGGATGGAGCGCGAGGAGTTCGTCTCCCACCTGGTGCTGGCTCCTTCGGAGCGTGCTGTGGTCGACGTGCTCTTCGAGCGGCCCGGAGAGCTGACCCTCGAGCACCGGACCCCGGATCGTGACTACCCGCTCGCGTCGATCACGGTGGCCGGCAAGTCTGTGACGCCGTCCCTGCAGGCTGCTTACGATTTACTTCGCGAGGCGCCGGAGTTGGCGGTGCAGCGGCAGCAACTCGGCGCCTGGCTGGCTGCGCCGCCGGACAAGACACTGGCCCTGATTGCTTCGATGGACATGTCCCAGGAGGGCGCCCCCGTGATGAGCCACGGCGCCTCCCACGAGCACGGCGTCGCTGAGGAGCACGGCGCGCCTGACGAGCACGGCACTATTCATGAGCACGGTGGAGCCGGGGACGACGCCGACGCCGACGGTATCGAGTGGGAAGACCACATGGTCGAGGTCAACCGGCAGACCACGACGGCGAACATGGTCTGGAGCCTTGTAGACCGGACCACCGGAGGAGATCGCCCACCGGTCGACTGGCGCTTCGCAGTTGGCGACCGGGTAAAGATCCGGCTGGTCAACGAGATGGAGTCCGACCATCCGATGCACCACCCGTTCCACATGCATGGCGCCGGCCGCTTCCTCGTTCTCGCCCGCGACGGGATCCCCGAGCCCAACCTGGTGTGGAAGGACAGCGTGCTGATCCGTACCGGTCAGACCGTCGACATCCTGTTCGACGTCACCAACCCCGGTCTCTGGATGGCGCATTGCCACATCCCCGAGCACATGGCCAGCGGCATGGCGTTCAGCTTCACGGTTGACCGCAAACCCTCGGCCTAACCGGTTGTCGACGGAGGTGGGCGGGCGACAGAGCCGAGCCAGTGTTCGGACAGCCGCCCGACAGCACCTGAGCGCACGGTGAGTCCGCAATGCACCGGTCACTTCCGTGCCGGCGCGACCCTGCCCCGCAGGGCATTTGGAGGAGGAACGTAATCATGAGTGTTCACGACGTGGCGGTAGGGCCCTCTCCCGAGGAGACCGTCGCCCACGCAAAGACCAATCCCCCGGCCGGGGACAGCGGCGATCACTCCCACCACACCCCGGCGGCTAGCGGGGCGCCAAGCCGCAGCTCGACTCGTATGCCGCTGGCCGTATGGGCGATGGTGATCGGTGCGTTCGCGATGGGTGCCGACGAGTTCATCGTCGCCGGTGTGGTCCAGGAGATCGCTGCGGCGCTGAACGTGACGATCGGCGAGGTCGGCCACTTCGAGAGCGCCTACGCGGTGGGTGTGGCCATCGGTGCGCCGCTCTTCGCCGCGCTCGGCACGCAATTCCCCCGGCGCAGCATGTTGCTAGCGACCACCGGAGTGTTCCTGGCCGGCAACGTTCTGTCTGCGCTCGGACCGACGTACGGCGTGATCATGGGTGGTCGGGTCGTGTCGGCCATGGCGCACGGCGCTTTCCTTGGCATCGCTGCTGTGTACGCCGCGGAGTTGGTCGATCCGGCACGTAAGGGCCGGGCCGTGGCGACGGTGTTCACTGGCCTGACCGCCTCGACTGTCCTCGGCGCCCCGATCGGTGCTGCGGTCGGGCAGGCGCTGGGCTGGCGGTTCACGTTCTGGACGCTCGTGGTCCTTGGTGGCCTGGCCCTGATCGGCCTGCTCGCTTTCCTGCCGTACAAAGCGCGCACCGAGGCCCACACCGATGTGGCCACTCTCCCAACCGAGCACGGCCACGAAGCCGTGGACGACCGCGAAGCCGAGCACGGCCACGAAGCCGTGGACGACCACGAAGCCGAGCACGACCACGGCGGTCCGGCCAGTGAGACCGAAGGACTGGACGCGCACGCACTGGCCCACCTGGGCGGTGGCGGGCACGGTCCGGCGATGCGGGAGCAATTGGCGGCGCTCCGGCGGCCGGCGGTCTGGGCGGCACTGCTGAGCACGCTTCTCGGGTACGGCGGGGTCTTCACCAGCTACGTCTACATCGCCCCGCAGTACACCGAGGTGACCGGCTTCTCCAGCGGGTGGATCACCCCGCTGCTGCTGTTGTTCGGGGTGGGTCTGTTCATCGGGAACAACCTCGGTGGGCGACTCGCCGACGCGCGCCTGATGCCGACGGTGCTCGGCACCATCGCGACCCTCGCGGTGGTGCTGTTCGCCATGACCTGGCTGATCGAGAACAAGGTGACGGCGGTCATCGGGACGCTTGTCTTCGGCGCCGCCGCGTTCGCGGTTGTGGCCCCGCTCCAGTTGCGGGTGATGAACGCGGCCGGGCAGGCGCCCGACGTGGCGTCGGCGGCGAACATCTCCGCCTTCACCCTCGGTAGTGCGCTGGGGATCTTCCTCGGTGGTGCCGCCATCGATGGAGGACTGGGCCTGTCCTCGGTGAACTGGATCGGTGGGCTCATCAGCACCTCCGGCTTAGTCGTAGCGGTCCTGAGCTGGCTGCTCATCGATCGCCGCCGGACCGAAGCCGAGAACCACCAGCACCACTGAGCGGGAACGGGCCGCGGCCGGCCAGACCGACCGCGGCTCGCTCTCACCCACCGAGACCGGTGACTTGCTAACCGTTGGAGAGGTACGGACATGCCACACGTGGTGCGTGAGCCGGGCGTACTGACCGGCACCCGGATGGCGGCCTTCCTGGCCCTCGTCCACGCTGTCAATGACGTTCTCACTGCGATCCTCGGGGCGTTGCTGCCCACGCTGCAGGCGCGGCTGGCGGCAGGCACGACGACGTTGGCCCTGCTCGTGGCCGCGTTTGCGATCAGCTCTTCGATCACCCAGCCGCTGCTCGGTGCCCTCGCCGATCGCTGGGGGCCGCGCACGGTGGCAGGTTTCGGGGTGGCGACGGGTGCGGTCTCACTGAGCCTTGTCGGTGTGGTCGACACGGTGCCGCTGCTGCTGGTGCTCCTCATTCTCGGCGGACTCGGCTCGGCGGCGCTGCACCCGGTCTCCACCAGCATCGTCGGTGGGCCGTCAGCTAAGAACCCGGGCCTCGCGGTGGGCTGGTTCACCGCAGGTGGCATGGCGGGCTTCGCCGTCGGCCCGGTTCTGATCCTCTACGTGATCTCGCGATACGGGACCGAAGCCACTCCCTGGCTGATGCTCCCGGGCGTGCTGCTGGCCGTCGGCGTTCTGACGCTGCTGCCGAAGTTCGAGCCGCACAACACCGGGCGCCTGACGCGCGCGCTCGACCGCCGCATCTTCTCCGGGACAATCGGATGGCTCACCGCCGCGGCAAGCCTGGTCAGCCTCGCGTTCATCGGATTCACCAGCGCAGTGCCGCTGTGGCTCGTCGATGAGCACCGGGTCGCTATCGACGCGCCCATCCTCGGCTGGACATTGGGAGTCTTCTCCCTCGGTGCTGGTCTGGGCGCTGTTGCGGGCGGGGCAGTGGCCGTACGGCTGGGTTACGGCCGTACCACAGTCGTCTCGCTGCTGGTGGCGGGACCAGCCCTGGTCGGAGTGTTAGTCGTGCCGCCGGGCACGGGCACACTCGTGTTGGCGGGCATCGCCGGCGCCTTCGTCTATGCCAGCCAGCCATTGCTCATCGTCGCGGCCCAGGCAGCGGCTCCGAGGAACCCGGCAGCGGCTGCCGGCGTCGTGATCGGCGTGGGACATGGCGTCGCCGGGCTCCTGTACATCGGCGTCGGGGCGCTACAGGGACTGATCGGGTTGGCACCGTCGATGACAATCACGGCCGCGTTGCTCATCCCCGCCGCCATCATCGCGGCCCACGGGTTCCGGTCGTCCAGGTTCTAGACCTCTGAGGTGTCAAGTGTCATGGGCATGAACTCGCGCGAGCAGGTCGTGGGTAGTTACGAGCCAAGCCTTTCCTACATGGTGTACCGCACCGACCACAGCGCCGCGACGCAGAGCGTGCCATGACACCGGGGCAGCGTGTGCAGCCGTACCGGCGCACGCAGGCGTCCTCCGCCACATCTGCTGAGCCGGCCGTAGCCGCCACACACGAGCCGCCTGCGAGCGCGACGAGCTCGCGCTGATCCACTGTGGACTGTCCGCACAGAGTCCGCAAGACGGTCGTAAACTGCCAGTAACGGTCAACGGTTTCAAACCGCAAAACCGCAGGTCGCAGGTGCATTTCGGCATTCCCCAGCGTGTCAAAGGAGCCCGCGGAGCGACCTTTTAATCCGCGGGCTGCGGGTTCGATCCCCGCGGGGCCCACTGTAAAAGGCCAGGTCAGCAGCCTAATTGCACTCTAGGAGGTGCACCACCTCACCAGCAATGACGTCGAGCACTGACGGCAAGTCAGCGGGGGCCGCGACAATGACTCCTTTAATCCGCGGGTAACGGGTTCGATAGGAGCTCGCGAGGATGACGAGTTGCTGGGTCGCTCGGGTCATCCCCACATAGCGATCGACCGCTCCTTAATCCCTGCGCGTCCGGCTCTCCGCGGAGACGCAGCCTCCAGGTCGGCATGGTGCAAGCCCTCTTCCCTAGGCTGGACCCGCTGCATCATCGTGAGCCGGCCCACGGTTTCCCGGACACCGAGTCTGAGGCGATGATCGTCTCGGAGGCAAGTCCTGGATGCCGGCTGCGAAGCCGCCGGAGCGCCGGTGTCGTGCTGGAGTTGCCCCGGCTTCGGGAGAAGCCGGTCGCGCAAATCGCGAAGGATCTGCTGATCAGCGAGTTGTGTCCGCGCCGGTGGATGGATCAGTCCGATGTCGACGAAGGTCACAAGCCGGGCATGTCCACTGATGAGCGCAAGGAGTTGGTTCGGGTGCGTCGGGAGAACCGGGTCCAGGCGATGGAGATCGAGATTCTCAAGCGGTCCAGTGCCTACTTCGCCCGGGAGAACGTCCTACCAAAATAGCGTTCTGGCTCGTCCACGAACTGCCGCGCAGGGCGAGCCTGCCGCTAAAAGGCCATGCCCCAGGCACTCGTCTCGAACCGGCTCAGGCATCACCTGGGTCCGGGTCCCAGTCGGCTGTCGGTGGCGGTCGCTGCGTTCGGCGCCGGCCCCTTGAGTTCAACGACGGACCGACACGTCGTCGAGGAAGACACCGGTTCCCTGCGGACACCGGTGGGCTGCCAGTGAGCCGATCCGCCGACGGCTCAGCGTCCACGCGGCCAGCGGTGACAAACGCTTCACACGGCTCCGCGCCGACGCCTGGACAACAGCCAAGAGGCCGCGTTGCGCGTGGCGCTCCCCATCGTTGATGACTTCGCCGACGGAAAACTCGGCCCGACTTACTGTTCGGTTGATGCCGGACAGTGTTTCGGCTGATGGATGAGCCCTGAACTGCCCACGTCGGTCCCGGCTAGCCGTGAATATCGGCCCGAGACTTGGGTACCGAGCCACTCCGACCCTTACTGGAGGAACTTGTGGCTACTGGAGAAACCGGCTTCGACGATGTCAGCTTCGATCTGATCTCGGTGCAATACCACTCGCTCAAGGCGGGGCATGACTACGGCCAGTACGTCCGTGACGCCAACAACGCCGGCCGCGAGGACATCGCCTCCTTCTTCGAGACCGTCATGTCGCAGGACTCCGAAAGGGCGCGGCAGTGCCACGAGTTCCTCAAGGAGCTGAGTGGAAGCGAGGAATCCGGCCCGGCGCTCAGCTAGCTGCCGCGCTCCCCGGGCGTGATCGGTGCGGCTGAGCCGAAGGGAGTCGCATGAGAGCAGCCGTCTATGACCGGTACGGGTCACCCGAGGTGCTGCGCATCGACGAGGTCCCTGTACCTTCGCCCGCCCGGAAACAGGTCCTGGTGAGGGTGGCGGCAACGTCGGTCAACCTCAGCGACTGGGAGGGTTTGCGCGGATCGCCGTTCTACGCGCGGATCGGCGGGCTACGGTCCCCGGCCAACCGAACGCTCGGTTCGGATATCGCAGGCTGGGTGGAGGACATCGGCGAGGGCGTCACCCGATTTCAGCCGGGCGACGAGGTGTATGGCGACAACCTGGCCCTGATGGGCGGTTTCGCGGAGTTCGCGGTCGCCGCCGAGTCCGCGCTGGCCCCCAAGCCCGCAGGGCTGTCCTTCGCCGAGGCTTCCACCCTTCCCCAGGCGGGAGCAATCGCCCGGCAGGGGACCGTCGGTGCGGCCGAGGGTCGTCGAGTGCTGATCAACGGCGGCGGCGGAGGGACGGGTTCGTTCGCGATCCAGCTCGCCAAGCGCATGGGCGCGCACGTCACCAGCGTCGACAACGCCCGCAAGCTCGACTTCATGCAGTCGCTCGGGGCCGACGACGTCCTCGACTACCGCCTTGAGGACTTCACCCGTCGCCAGCCGTATGACCTCGTCCTCGACCTGGTTGCCCACCGATCGGTGTTCGCGTATCGGCGGGCGCTCGTTCGCGGCGGCCGGTACCGCTGCGTCGGCGGGTCCGTGCGCGCTTTGCTGCGTGTGTTGACGATTGGCTGGCTGGCCGGCCGAGTCACCGGTCGCCGGCTTGGCGTCCTCGTCGTACGGCCGGGGCCGACCGCGTTCACTCCGCTCGCCGAGCTCTGCCTGGCGGGGGAGATCGGCATTCACGTTGACCGGACGTTCGGGCTCCGGGATGTCGCCGAGGCCCTGGCACACGTCGGCGAGGGGCGGGCTCTGGGCAAGGTGGTCGTCGAGATCCAGTGACCCATCGACCTCCCGGGGATTAGGAGCCCGCGTCCTCCCGCAGCACCCTCGCCGCCGACACCATGCTGCGCAGCTTGCCCTCGGCTGACTCCCGGGGCAGGTACTTCATCCCGCAGTCCGGGGCCAGAACCACTCGATCGGCGTCCACGAACGGCAGCGCGCGGCGCACCCGATGTACGACTGTGTCGACGTCCTCGACCTCCCCGTCGGACAGGTCGAGCACGCCGAGGATGATGGTCTTGTCGGCCAGCTGGCGCAGCACGGAAGGGTCCAGCCCCGACTGGGCCGTCTCGATCGAAACCTGGTCGCAAGCGCAGTCGGCTAGCTCGGGGAGAAACGAGTAGCCCGACGGTCGCTCGTGGATGATGGCGGCGTAGCCGAAGCAGATGTGTAGGGCGGTGGTGCCGACCACGCCGTCGAGGGCGCGGTTGAGGGCCTCGAGCCCGAACTCGCGTGCCGCAGCGGGACGGGCCTGCATGTACGGCTCGTCGAGCTGGACGATGTCGGCTCCCGCGGCGAAGAGATCCTGGACCTCCTGATTGCAGGCTTCGGCGTAGGCCAGCGCCAGCGAACGCGGGTTGCCGTAGTGATCGTCCTGCGCCTGCTGAGACATGGTGAAGGGGCCCGGAACGGTGACCTTCGTCGTCCGCTCGGTGTGCGATCGGAGGAATTGCAGGTCGGGGAGCTGGACCGGCTTGGGCCGCACAATCGGACCCACGACGCGCGGAACGGGGTTCGGATGTCCGCTGCGATCCAGCGCCTCGCCGGGATTGTCGATGTCCACACCGTCCAGCGCCGTCGCGAAGTGGTTGGAATAGCTCTCCCGGCGGATCTCCCCGTCGGTGACGATGTCCAAACCGGCATCCTCTTGCGCGCGGATGGCGAGCAGAGTGGCGTCCTCCTGCGCCTGGGACAGATAGGCGTCATCCGGTCGCCACAGTTCGCGGGCACGAACCCGGGGCGGGAACCGGCCGGCCAGCTTGGCCCGATCGATCAACCAGTCGGGCTGCGGGTAGCTCCCGACCAGGCTCGCAGGGAAGAGCGGAAGGTCCTTCATGCTCATCAGCCACTTTCTGTTGAGCGGGATCCGGCAGGCATCACCACTACCCGGCGGGTGCCGGTCGCGGCTGTGCGCCACGCGTCACTGACCTCGTTGAGGCCCACGATGACGTGATTGACATCGCAGCGGCCCTCGGCGGCCAGCCCAAGGATCGCGGTCAGCGCGTCGGAGCGCTGGGCCGGCGTGAGGGAGGCGTTGGTGTAACCGAGGATGGAGTGCGACCGGCTGCGCATCGAGGCGGAGTCGAACGTCGCCTGCGGTCCCCCGGCGGATCCCAGGTTGACCAGCCGACCGCCATCGCCAAGCACCCGCAGGGCCGCTGTCGTCGCATTGCCGCAGACGGGGTCGATCACGACCTGCAACTGCCCCTCGACGGCTTCGCGGATGCGACGCTCGATCTCGTCGACGTCCCCGTCCGACAGATCGACCACAGCGTCGGCATCGGCGAAGAACGCATGGCCGCGCGCCCGTGCTTGCCGACTGGCCGCGATGATCCGGCCGGCGCCCTGTGCGCGCGCCGCATGCACGGCTACCTGTCCGACCACACCGGAGGCACCGAGCACGAGCACCTGTTCACCGGGGAGCAGCTTGGCTCGCCACGTCAACGCTGCCCATGCGGCGACGGCCGACAGGCCGAGTGCGCCAGCTTCGGCGTCGTCGACCCCCTCCGGCAGGCCGACGGTTTCGGTCTCATCCACGACGGCCATCTCGGCGAGGCTCCCGTTGCCCGGCCGCATCCCCGCGTCTGTGTTGAACCAGACGCGGGTGCCCGGGACTAATGAGTCACCGTGCAGCACCTCTCCCACGCCTTGTACTCCGGGAACGTAGGGCAGCGACGGTGCGCCGAAGTACGACGTACCCGTCGCGCACAGCAGGTCGAGCGGCACGATCGGGGCAGCAGTGACGCGGATGGTGCACTGTCCCGGTCCGCGGGCGACCAGCCGATGCGGCATCAGTTCGGGCGGTGCCCCCTGCTTGGTGATGACTGCGGCTGTGACCATCGCCGCTCCTGTGTCGGGCGGCTGGAGTGACACGGGGTCAGGTCGTGATGTCGGCATAGGGCAGCGAGAAGTGCGCCAGTTTCTGCGCGTACTCGAGTTGGAAGCCCAGTGGCTGCTCGTGGTCACGCTCGAACATTGCGATGAACAAGGTAAGTGTCAGGAACGGATGGGCGCCCAGCTCGAACAGCGTCACGTAGTCGTGGTCGGCCAGCGCTTCTCTCTCGACATCCTCGAATGCGAGCCACGTGCTCGACTCACCCGCGACGCAATTGAGGATCAGATTTGCGCACTCGGCCTCCCACCACGTGACGGTGCCGCGCGGATCCTCGCGGTAACGCTCGACGAGGTCTGGGTCCCGGTCGACGGTGAACAGGAACTTGTTCATCAGGTACTTGCTCATGCCGGGACTCCGTTCGGGTACCAGGTGAAATAGGCCTCCATCGTGTGGAACAGGTCGTAGGTGTCGACGTAGTCGGCCTTCGCGTTCTCGCCGGCGACGCCCATCATCAGCATGAAGTCCATGAACCCGTGCGTCGCGTTTCCCGGTGCGTGCAGGCTGTCCAGCGTCACCTCGGCGAGGCACCCGTCCAGATCGCCACCGGCGATCCAGTCAACCGCCCGGCGATCGAACTCGGGGTCGGGGCCGTGCGGGCCGAACTGGCGTGGGCCACCGAGTTCTAGAGACAGATGTCCGGTGCCGATGACCGCGACTCGCTGATCGCTCGGCCACGACTCGACCAGCGCTCGGATCGTCTGGCCCAGTTGGACGAAGCGTTTCGGCTGGGGCAGCGGCGGGGCGAAGATGTTGGTGTAGATCGGCACGATCGGCAGGTCGTTCTGCGGGCGCAGCGTGATGATCGGGCAGGTCACGCTGTGGTCGATCCGCAG
>JALZIX010000289.1 GCA_030860025.1 Actinomycetota bacterium | reverse complement strand
GCGAGCCGCCCGGTCAGCACCTGGCTGGTGTCGACCAGGTCCTTGGCCGCGTACAACGAATACGGGTGGGCCATCTGCAACTCGTGCGGCAACCACTCCGACACGTCCAGTATTTCGGGCACCACATCCGCACCGGCACCATCGCCGTCGGCACCGGCCTGCGCGACGGCTTGCGTGGCGGCACCGGGCTGTCCGGCGGGGCGGTCCGCGGAGGCCGGGCGTTGCTCGGCTAGCCGGGCCCGCAGGGCATGGGCGCGGGCGATCCCTTCCTCCACCCCGACCAGCCGGGTGATGGCTTCGGCGTCGCTCATCGCCGCGAGATCAGCATCGGAGACGTGCCGGGCGAAGTCCAGGAGGGGTGCTTGGCGGTAGTCGTCGAGGCGGCCTCGGACGTATTCCTCGTAGGTGATCTCGTACTTGATGGCGTTGGCCGATTCGCGGTCGAGCAGCTCCTCGATGAGACCTACATCCGCATCTTCGAACATGTGTTCGATTCTACCCGTAACCCGCTATACCGCAAGCCTTTTCAGTCGAAAATGGGAAGGAAGTTTCAACCCGAAGCGCACCCGCACCCACCGTGAGCCGGCGAGCAAACCGGGGCAACCACGAAGCTTCCTCCCATTGCTGCGTTCTTGTATTTCGCTCTTGTCGTGCCCGCTAGGAAGCCAGCCCAGACTGGTACGCAAACACAACCAACTGCGCCCGGTCACGAGCGCCGAGCTTCGTCATCGCCCGCCCCACGTGCGTGCGCACAGTCGCGGGGCTCACGACCAACTCCGCGGCGATCTCGTCGTTGGACCGCCCAGTAGCCACCCACCCGACGATCTCTCGCTCGCGAACCGTCAAGGATTCAAGCCGTGGATGCGGGCTGATCCGGTTCGGCTGCTGGGTCGCGAACTCCTCGATCAACTTTCGGGTCACCGACGAAGCCAGCAGCGAACCCCCATCGGCGACCACCCGGATCGCATGCAGCAACTCAGCGGGCTCCCCGTCCTTGATCAGGAAGCCGCTCGCCCCGCCGCGCAACGCCTCGAAGACGTACTCATCCAGTTCGAAGGTGGTCAGCATGATGACCCGCGTGTTCGCACATGCCGGGTCGTCGACGATCTCTCGCAGAGCAGCCAACCCGTCCTTGACCGGCATCCGGATGTCCATCAGGAACACGTCCGGATGCGCGCGCCGAGCCAGGTCCACGGCTTGCTGGCCGTCCTCGGCGGCCCCGACCAGTGTCAGGTCGTCCTCGGTCTCGACCAGGACCGACACTCCGAGCCGGACCAGGGACTGGTCATCGGCCACGGCCACCCGGATCACGCGGGCCGACCCACCGCAGGTTCGCCGGCCACGGCCTCCTGGGGCGGCGCCGCCGGAGCATCCCGGGGCTCACCATCAGCGACGGGTGCATGGTCAGGCAAGGGAAGCCAAGCGTGTACCACGAACCCGCCGTCTCGACCGGCACCGGCAGACAGCCGACCACCCAGCGACGTCGCGCGTTCGCGCATTCCGGTAACTCCTTGTCCCGCTTCGGGTCCGGGCATGGGCCCGATGCCGTCGTCGACCACCCGTACGGTGATCGCCTCATCCTCATACTGGACCGTCACGTCCACCTTCGAGGCGCGAGCATGGCGGACGACATTGGTGAGCGACTCCTGAACTATCCGGTAGGCCGCGAGGTCGACGCTGGACGGCACGCTACGGGTCTCGCCAAACACCGATAGCTCGGCGGTCAGACCGCCGACATGCACCGAGGAGACCAGGTCGGGCAGGTCGTGCAGTCCCGGCGTCGGGCGCAGGGGCGCGTCCCCATCGGCATTACGAAAGACCGCCAGGGTGGCGCGCAGTTCGTCGAGTGAGTCCTTGCTGGCCTGCTTGATCGCGGTCAGGGCGATCTCGGCTTGCTCGGGCCGCCGGTCCAGGACGTGCAACGCGACGCCGGCTTGCAGATTGATCACCGCAAGGCCGTGACCGACCACGTCGTGCACTTCGCGGACGACGGCGAGGCGTTCCTCGTAGCGGCGCTGTTGAGCCCGTTCGGCGCGCTGCTGGGTGCGGCCCTCACGCCAGGATCGCTTGACCGCACCGACCGCCCAGGGAACCAGCAACCATCCGAGGTAAGGGGCGAGTCCACTGAGACTGCGCCCATCCATGAGCCGGCCGATCAGTTCGCCGCCGAGGACGGTGACGACCGCGGCTGAGCAGGCGATCAGGGAGGTTCTGGTCGGGAGCCACAGGGCAACCTCGACCATCAGAAAGGCGATCGCGAAAAAGATCGGACCCGCGGGATACCCGAGGCCGAAGTACGCAGCCGAGGCCAGCGCCGTGATGGCCAGCCCTACCAACGGGGCCGCCCGACGGAAGAGCAGACCGAGAGCCGCCCCGCCAATCAGCGCATAGCCCAACGCGTCCACCACGAGACGGTCCGGCTGGTACTCCCGCACACCGCTGGAGCCCAAGGCCATCAACACACCCGCGAGAGCCGCGAACGCCGCGTGCAGCGCGAGACTGCGCCGATCCGGTGGACCAGGCGCATGCGCCCACGGCCCACCGACCCGGTGCGGCCACGGTCGAGCACCCCAGCGATAGCCGTGCGACCAATCGCGGGTGCGCGAGGGAGGTCCAGTCACGGGCAGACACTATGCCGCGCGAGTCACTGCGGCGTCCTCATGCGGACGTATCCGACCTACGGTGACCGGCGTAGGAAGGGCTCCAACGGCTAGGGGTGCACGTGGAGCGGCCGGGCGAAGCTGCAGCGATTCCTGGCCGGGGGTGAACGTGGACAGCCCCCGGGCGGCTCCGCAATCGTGCCGAGAGCACGAGTGAACGGGTCGGCTTGGACAAGGCCGACAGCCCGGGGGCAGGGTAACTGTCCGGTTGTCGCCGACCGCCGTCTTCTAAAGGCGATGGTCGCTTCGACGGCGGCTAGCGGACAGCCACCTCACGTGTCCGATAGGTATGCAAGGTTTCGGACCACCCCCTCTCTCGTGTACCAGCAACCTACGACGAGATCGGCGAGTGCGCCACCACTTTTTGCCAGGACCGCTCAGAGGGGCGGCAGGGGTACTACCCGCTCGAGCCGGGCGGACAGGTGCGGCTGCAGCGCTTGGCCCTCGGCGGCCATGTCGACGGCATACATCAGCGCGCCGTCCACGATGCCGTACAACCGCTTGTTGGCCACGACGTCCTTCGCGGTGACCGTGCGGGCGACAACGTCGGTGGCCAGTTCCCACGACGTCGTGGTCATCGACCGGCCCACGTACACCTCGACGATCCCGGTCGGATGGGCCAGGAGCACCTCGAGATCGTCACCTCCGGTGGCCCGCCACCAACCGACCTCCCGGGCCGCGGGGC
>JALZIX010000241.1 GCA_030860025.1 Actinomycetota bacterium | reverse complement strand
AGCCGCGGCCACATCGTGCGGTAGTCATCGGGTGAGATCAGGGTAGGCATCCATGCGGAACCCACTTTGGCGGCGCGACGAAGCGACTCCTCGACTCGGCCGCCCACCCAGATCGGGATGCCTCCGGGCCGAACCGGCTTGGGCTCGACGGTGATGTCCGCACCTTGGAAGAACTCGCCCTGGTGGGTGACGGACGACTCGTTCCACAACCGCGGGATGAGTTCCAAGAACTCGTCGGTGATCCGGCCGCGCCGCTCGATCGGAACGCCCGCCACCGTGAACTCGTTCGGCCGGAGTGCGCGCTCGGCAACACCCACTCCGAAGATGAATCGACCGCCGGAGAGGTAATCGAGCGAGGCCAGTGTGTGTGCCAAGAGCACCGGGTTGCGCCGGGCGGCGACGAGGATGGATGTCCCGACCTGCACACGTTCGGTGACCGCGATAACGCCGCCGATCACTGCCAAACCGTCGAGCCACGGATACCCCGGCAGGGTCGCGTCGGTTGCCCATACGGAGTGGAAGTTGTGCGCCTCGGCCAGGCGGGAGGCGGCGAAGATCCGCTCCGGTTCGTCGTAAGGGGGCAGCACGAGCCCCATCGTCACGCCAGTAGGTGCCCGCTCCGTCACGGCCCGTCCCCTTGTTGATTGACCACCACGTGGCGGGGGAAACCCGCCTTGCCGGGTGAGTTAGGCGCGGACCGTACTCCTGGGCACATGCGCCCACAATGGTTTGGACCGACTGTCGGTATGAAGGCCAGTGCGCCCAGTCCACGCCCTCCGCAGAGCGGCGGTGCCAGCAGGTCACCCGATTCGGGTGGGCAGCCACCAGACGTCGTAGAGCTCTTGGTCGGAATGTCCTGGCCATTCCACGTAGAGGGCGCACAGCACTCGATCGGCGATGTTGTAGTAACCGACCCATCGCCAAGCCACGGGGGACGCCTCCGTTGACCTGAGCAGCGGCCCCTCCGGAACCGTCGAGTTGTTGTAGTTCCAGGTCGTCTCGGTGCGGCTGAAGGGCAGCAGTTGCGCGTACGCCGCCGCCAGCGCGGCCTCATCGGGATAGTGCAGTACGTCGAGCCGGATCCCGTTCGGGTATGCGCAGACGATGTAGGCATCGAAGTGCAGCGTGCCGGCGGTTTCCCCGCCAGGGGTGCAGGTCGCCCCGTAGTCACTGAGCCCGCCCGGCCGGTTGGCGACAATGCCCTCGAAAGCCGTTGCCAGTGACTGCAATGCGCCCCAGGCCGCGTGCTCCAACATCTCGACCGCCGGCGCAGCGGCGATGTCTGAGTTGTCGCTGATGCCGGCCACGGTGTAGCGCAGCTCGCCACTGGGTGCCGTCGTGTCGAGGAATTCGGGAACGTCACTCTGCCCAAGCACGGTGCCGTCCCGCGAAATCTCGTATCCGATGGCATTGGGCACATCGGTCCACGTCAGCGCGACGTCCGCACCGGTCGAGGAAGCGCTCAGGCCCTCGGGGGCCCTCAGCGGCGCATACGCCTGCACCGACTGGGTCGCCGGCGACGCGGAGCCACGCGCCCCCAGTGCTCGAACCCTGTAGTCGTACGCGACTCCGCTCTCGCCGCTGTTGTCCACGGCCTCGGTGTCCGGCGTGGTGAGCAGGACTTCGTCGGCGCGCAGCACCTCGTACTCCTCGGCACCGGCGACCTCCTCCCAGGTCAGCGAGACGCCGGTGACGAGCGAAGTCGCCGTGAAACCCTCCGGGGCGGCGAGGTCGGGAACCGTCAGCAGGTACCAGGCGGTGACTCCGACAGCAACGAGCACCAAGGCCAGGGCGGCGGCGATCAACCGTGGTCGGCGTCCGCGCGGACGCTGACCCACCGAGTTTTGGTTGTCGTATTGGTTGTCGGGTCTCGGCGGCGGCCCCGCACCGGGCGCGGAGCCGGGATGGAAGCTCTGTGGTCCGGCAAACCCGACCCGCTGGTGCGGCTCGTCGATGACGGCTCGCAGGACATTCGTGGGTCCGGCAGGCGTCAGTCGCACCGGGTTTACCGGTTCAGCTGGGGTCAGGTTGAAGATGTTCGTCGGCTCTGCCGGGGTCCGACTCGGCGGGCGGGGCGGTTCTGCCGGGGTGCCGTCCACAATCGTCGATTCCGCGGGGGGCCTGGCTCCATCCGGTGGAGCAGAGGGTTGCGTCGGGACCGGCGCTGCCCCCGTAGCGATGAAACCGTACGGACCGGAGGGCCTGGTGTCGGTCAACCCGAGCACGTCACTGGCCGCTCGAGCCAGCGCGCGCCCCGAGGGCGGTCGCTGGTTGCGGTCTTTGGCCATGGCTGCAGCGACGACCGCCGCGAAACCTTCCGGCAGGTCCGGGCGCACCTCGCGCGGGTCCGGCGGTGGCGTCTGCAAGTGGGCGACCATCAGCGAGTACGGCGAGTTGCCGAGGAATGGCTGACGCCCGGTGAGCAGCTCGAACAGCACGGCGCCGAGTGCGTAGATATCGACGCGGTGGTCTATCGCGCCCCCCTCGATCTGCTCCGGCGCGGCATAGGCGAATGTCGCCAGGAAGGACCCGGTCTGGGTGAGCTTCACCGCCGAGGTCTCATCGGTCTTGGCGATTCCGAAGTCGGTGAGCAGCAC
>JALZIX010000227.1 GCA_030860025.1 Actinomycetota bacterium | reverse complement strand
CTAACCCCAAGTTGATCATCGGCAAATCGGAGGTTTCTGACGAAATAATCCATCGTTTGCCGATGATCAACTTGGCTTGTGCGCCAGCGTCAGAAGCGGGAGCGCATCTCGGCCACGGCGGTGTCGACCGGGCCGTCGACGATAACCTTGCCCTGCTCGAGCAGGATGCCGCGTTCGCACAGGTCGGCGACCATGTCCAGATCGTGGCTGACGATGACCAGCGCGTGGCCGGCCGCCTTCAGTTCCTGAATCCTGGCCAGGCACTTCTTCTGAAACGGTTCGTCGCCCACGGCCAGGATCTCGTCCACCAGGAAGATGTCCGGCTCCGTGTGCACCGCGACCGAGAACGCCAGTCGGAGGAACATCCCGGAGGAGTAGAACTTCACCTCGGTGTCGATGAACTCCGGGATCTCGCTGAAGGCGACGATGTCATCGAAGCGTTCGTCGATCTGTGTTTCGGTCATGCCGAGGATCGCTCCGTTGAGATAGACGTTCTCTCGGCCGGTCAGGTCCGGGTGAAAGCCCGCACCCACCTCGATCAGGCCGGCGACGTTTCCGCGTACCAACACTTTTCCGTCGTCGCTGCGCATCACTCCGGAGATCAGCTTCAGGAGCGTGCTCTTGCCGGACCCGTTGAGCCCGAGCAGGGCGACCGTCTCGCCGTCATTGATGTGGAATGACACATCGTTCAGCGCGACGAACTGGTTGGTCAGCGACTCCTTGCGTCCGCGCAGCGTCCAGACAACCAGTTCTTTGAGAGATCTGCTGTGCCGCAGCGTAAATCGTTTGGTCACGTTGTCGACGATGATGCGGGTGTCGGGGCCCGGGATGGTCGTTGGGCCGGTCTCGGCATCGGTCACGTCAGTCATGGGCCGTCATGACGATCGGTCACAGCTCCTGTGCGAACTGGCCGTCTAGGCGCCGAAAGGTGGCCTGGCCCAATAGCAACACCAATGCGGACAGGATCAGGGCCCCCAACCCGATCCAACCGAGGTTCGGTAGGACGGGGCTGGTCTCGTCGGTAGCGGGAAACCAGAAGCAGTAGTGGAACAGCTCGACAGCGGCGGTCAACGGGTTGGCCTGGTAAATCCACCAGAGCGGCCCAGTGCCGATCGCGTCGGTGACCATGGTCCAGAAGTAGAGGACCGGTGCGATCCAAGTCGCCACCATGAGGATCAGGTCGACGAAATTCTCGGCGTCCCGGAAGACGACGTTGATCGCGCCGAACAGCAGTCCGAGGCCCAGGGAAAAGACGGTCAGGACCAAGAAGCCCAGCAGGCCCGTACCAAGTTGCAGCAGCGACGGTCGCCAGCCGGCTACCAGTCCACCGACGATCAGGACAACGATCTGGGGAAAGAGGTGGACCATTGCCACCCAGAGCGACGACACGGGGAACAACTCGCGCGGCAGGTAGATCTTCTTGACCAGCGCCCCGTTGCCCACGATCGACCGGGTGGCGTTTCCGAAGGCTTCGCTGAAGTAGTTGATCGCCACGATGCCCGAGAACAGGTAGACCGCAAAATCGTCGATGTTGCGGCTCAGCCCGAGGAACACGCCAATAGCGAAGTAGAAGACAACGAACTGGACTGCCGGCTTCAGGTAGGACCAGAACAGCCCCAGAATGGAGCCCTGGTAGCGCACCCGGAGCTCTTTGCGTACGAGCAGCTTCACCAGGTACCGCCGCCGCAGCACATCCAGCAGACCGGAGCCTCGACCGGGCTCGACGAAGTGCTCTGTATGTACCGTGGTCACGCGCCGAAGCCTAACCAGCGGGTGGCCAGGACTCGGAGCGCTGTGCCCGACACGCCATAGGCAGCTCTGGGCGCCCTGGCGCCGATAGGTTCGAGTCCGGGAGCGCTGAGTCGATAGGTCTGAATTGATGGAACCGGTCTGGGACCTGGCGATCGTTGGCGCCGGCCCGGCTGGAGCTAGTGCAGCTCTGTCCGCGCTGTACGAACGGCCGGCCGCGCGCGTGCTGCTGATCGACCGCAGCGACTTTCCTCGGGACAAGGCCTGCGGTGACGGGATCGCGCCGCACGCGCTCGACGTACTGACCTCGGTTGGTGTCCACGGGATCGAGCAGGGGTACCCGGGCGTCGACCGGCTGCAGATCGGCTTCTCCGACGGGCCGATGGTCGACGGGGTGATGCCCCGGCCCGCCTTCGTAGTCCCGCGCGAGGTCTTCGACACCCGACTCGTACGCGCCGCGGTCGAGCGTGGCGCTCAGCTGCGTCACCACCGGGTGCGTACGTTGACCGACGCCGCAGGCGACGTACCGCTGGTCCTGGACGGCAGGATCCGCGCCCGGGTCGTCATCGCCGCGGATGGCGCTTCGTCGGTCATTCGGTCCCAGGTTCAGCCGCCCCTCGTGCGCGAACCCGGCCTGCCAACCGGTCTGGCCTTCTTGGAGCGGATACGCCGAGGCGCGGCACCGTCCCGGCGCGCGTCGACCGCGGTGGCGATTCGGGGGTACGCACCCGTACGAGCAAGCGACGCGGGCAGGCAGGTGATCCGATTCTCAGCGCCCGCCCCCCGCCGTACGACGTGGCCGGCCTACGCGTGGTCCTTCCCGCTCGGCGATGGACGGGCCAATGTGGGGTACGGCGAACTTCTCCGCGGGCGCGAGCACCCAACACGGCAGTATCTGCTCGATCGACTCGAGGATCTGCTGCCCGGGGCGGGAAGCAGCGCGCACGCCTGGCGGGCTCACCTGCTTCCACTCTCGACCGGACGGCGGCGGCAACCCGACGGGCGGACACTGTTCGCCGGCGATGCGATGAACCTGATCAATCCGGTCACCGGTGAGGGCATCTTCTATGCGGTGGCCTCCGGTGTCCTCGCCGGGCGGGCCGCGCTCGGGCCCGGTGATCCAGGCAGCACGTACCGGTCCTTGATGCGACGCACGCTCGGCGTACATCTGCGGCACACCGATGCCGCTGCGCTGCTAGCTCGCTCGCCGTCCATCGTGGCCGCCGCAGTTCGGGCTGCCGACCGGAACCCCGCGACCTTCGACGACCTCGTCGAACTCGGCCTCGGTGCCGGCCGCCTCACGCTGCCCACCCTGCACCGGATCGCCGCCGCACTGCTCCGCTGACCGCGTCAACACCTCGGAAACCAGCCGAGTGAAGGACGCCTTCTATCGAACCTATTGGCAGAAGGCGTCCTTCACTCAGAAGGGCCTGCGCCCAGGTGCTCAGCTGGCGAACTCCGGCATGATCTTGTCGTGGATCAGCCGAAGCTGGGTGTCCACGTCCGCCACGCCCTCGATGTCCTTGCCCATGAACGTCTTGACCAGGGTCGCGTCGGTGACGGCCAGGATCATGTGGTTCACCCCCGCCGCCTCGATCTCCTTCAGCTTGGCCACGCATTCGTCCGGTGTGCCGGCGATGGACAGCGTGTCGCCGATCTCCGGAGTGGTCGCGTCGATCGACCC
>JALZIX010000200.1 GCA_030860025.1 Actinomycetota bacterium | reverse complement strand
CTACGCCGATCGCGGCGTCACGCTGGCCACGGTCCTTCCGCAGCTTGCGCCGGCCCTGGTTCGCACCGACGGCCACATCCTGCTCGGCCTTCAGCTGGTCGCGTCCTCCGACGATGTGAGTCGCGACGTCGGTACGGCCCTGCAGGCGGCGTTGGAGGCCGACCCGGGTCAGCCGGTCAACCCTGGTCCGATCGGCGGCGCGGGTTCAGCCGGACCGCGACTGCAGGACCTGCTCAGCGATGCGCCGCTGGATATCACCGTGCACGAGGACTACGGCTACTGGCTGCGTACCGAAGACGATGACGATGATCCGATTGACCCCTCGCTGGCCGAACTGATGGCGCAGGCGAACGCGGCTGTGATCCCGTCCCTACGCAAGCCTGGAACCGAAGCCGCGTACTGGTGCCGGCCCGACGATGCCAAGGCACACCTGCGCTGGGTGATGACCCATCCGGAGGAGCCGCTGCTCGATGCTCTGGCGGTGCTCGGAGCCGCGGGCGAGCTGGATCTCGGTCCGGGAACGAAGTATGCGGGCGCCTTCCGCGCGCACGGGCTGGTGGCTCCGGTATGGGATCTTCCCGCTGACGCTCCCGCGGCCGACTGGTGGCAGCCGGCCGAGGACTTCCAGGCGCGATTGACCGAAACCCTGAAGGCGGCTCCGCGACTGGACGAGGCGGCCCGACGGTTCCGCGCGAAGATCCTGTCCCGGCAGGTCACCCTGCGATGAGCGGGCCGCCTGATCTGCCTCACGAGCAGCCGACCGGCAACGACGGTCGCAGCTATCGGCCGATCGAGGAGGGGGTCACCACCGACCTCGCGGATCGGATGACCTACGGCGGATACCTGCATCTCGATCGACTGCTCAGCGCACAGGTGCCGCTCTCGGATCATCACGACGAGCTGCTGTTCATCATCCAGCATCAGGTCACTGAGCTGTGGCTGAAGCTGCTGAGCCATGAACTGCGCTCGGCGACGGAGAAGTTGGCCGACGACGATCTGCCCCCTGCGTTGAAGCGGATGGCCAGGATCAAGCACATCCAGCGGCAGATGTTCGAGCAGTGGTCGGTCCTGGAGACACTGACTCCGATCGAGTACGCGCAGTTCCGCGGCAAACTCGGAGTCGCCTCGGGCTTCCAGTCCGCGCAGTACCGGACGGTGGAGTTCCTGCTGGGCAACAAGAACCCGGCGATGATCAACGTGTTTCGACACGACCCCGAGGTTGCTGCGGCGCTTCAGGCAGATCTGGAAGCGCCGAGCCTGTACGACGAGTTCCTCCGGTTCCTGGCCCGCGCCGGGCACAACGTACCGGCCGAACGCGCCGAGCGGGACTGGTCGCAGCCGTATGTGGCCCATCCCGGCGTGGTCGAGGTGCTACGCCGGATCTATGCCGAACCGGAGCGCTACTGGGCCGAGTACGAGGCCAGCGAGGAACTCGTCGACGTCGAGGAGAGCTTCCAGCTCTGGCGGTTCCGGCACATGAAGACCGTCGAGCGGGTGATCGGTTACAAGCGGGGTACGGGCGGCTCGTCGGGTGTGGGCTTCCTCCGCAAGGCGTTGGAGCTGACGTTCTTCCCGGAACTGCTCATGGTTCGTACGGAGATCGGCGCTGATGACACAGGTGGCTGAGCTGGATCTGACCGACGCGCACCGGCGGGACGCGGCGGATCCGCTGGCCGAGTTCCGGGAGCGCTTCGCCGTCGGCGCCGACCCGGTCGCCTACCTCGACGGCAACTCGCTCGGCCGACCGCCCAAGGCGACGATTGCTCGGTTGCACGAGGTGCTGGATGCAGAGTGGGCCGGGCGGCTGATCATGAGTTGGCCCGAGCGTTGGGTCGCGCTTCCGGTCCAGGTCGGGGATCAGTTGGCAGAGACCATCCTTGGCGCCGGTGCCGGGCAGACCGTCATCGCGGACTCCACGACAGTGAATCTGTTCAAGGCGCTGCATGCTGCCTGCCGACTTCGACCCGAGCGCGACGAGATCGTCATCGACGAGTCGAACTTCCCGACCGACCGCTATCTCGTGGAGGGCATCGCCGCTGATCGCGGCCTGACCATCCGCTGGCTGTCGCCGGCCGCCGAAGCTGGGGTGACCGTTACAGAACTGGCTGAGGCACTCGGACCGCGGACCGCTGTCGTGCTGCTCAGTCATGTCGATTACCGGTCCGGGTATCTCGCGGATCTCCCCGGAATCACCGCCGCGGTCCATGACGCTGGCGCCGTCGTGGTGTGGGACCTGTGCCATTCGGCCGGGGTCATCCCCATGTCGCTGGACGCCGCGGAGGTGGACTTCGCGGTCGGGTGTACGTACAAGTACCTCAATGCCGGGCCGGGCGCGCCGGCCTTCGTCTATGTCGCCGCTCGCCATCTCCCGCAGGTCGAGCAGCCGATCACCGGCTGGTTCGGGGCGGCGGACGTCTTTGCCATGGCTGCGCGGTACGAGCCGGCCTCCGATATCCGCCGGATGTTGTCGGGTACGCCGTCGGTGCTCGGGATCGTCGCTGTCCAGGAGGGCGTGCGGCTGATCGGCGAAGCCGGACTCGACCGAATCCGGGCAAAGGCGGTCGAGCTGACGGAGTACGCGATCGCGCTGGCCGATCGTCGACTGGCGCCAAAGGGTGCGACGGTCGCCAGCCCGCGCAACGCCGCCGAACGGGGCGGTCATGTCACGATCCGATGTGCCGCCGCCGAGAACGTGACTGAACGGCTGGTCGCCGCCGGGGTCGTCCCTGACTTCCGTAACCCCGACCTGATCCGGCTTGGCCTGTCCCCACTGACGACCTCGTACCAGGAGGTCTGGACCGCGCTGGACATCTTCGCCGACATCCTGGCGACCAGCTAATACCTGTTCGCATATGCGCATAAGGGTGATGCTGACGGCCGCTAGTTCGCCGTTATGCGCATAATGGCGATTAGTCACTGGGTTGAGGCAGCGTTGACGGCGAAGGACTTCAGGATCTCGCTCCAGCCACCTTCGGCGCCGACCGCGTCTCGCATGTTCTCCCAGCCCTCGCCATGCTTCTCGAACTCCGAATGCACAAGCGTGACCGTCGTCCGCTCGTACCAGCGGCCGCCCACCCGGGG
>JALZIX010000198.1 GCA_030860025.1 Actinomycetota bacterium | reverse complement strand
AAACCAAGATGCAAACCGGCGGCGTCAGCTTGGATCTTGAAGGGCGTGGTCAGCCCGCAATTCGGCGCGCGAAGTTGTAGGCGCCCCATGGGTCGTAGGGGTCGAGCGAGACTGGCGTGCCGGAGCGGTAGGCGTGGATCATCATGCCGTCCCCGACGTAGATGCCGACGTGGCTGACCGGGTTGTAGGTGAAGATCAGATCCCCGGGCTGCAGCTCGTCACGGCTGACATATACGCCCATGGTGGACTGGGATTTGCTGGAGTGCGGCAGGCTCACCCCCGCCGCGGCGTAGGAGAACATCGTCAATCCCGAGCAGTCGAAGGAATCCGGTCCGTCTGCTCCCCACACGTAGGGGTCTCCCAGCTGGGCGTACGCCGTTTCGACTGCGATTCGGGCGGCCTCGCTGGGGGCGATGATGTTGCCAGGGGACGCTTGCCCGCCTCCGGAACCCGCACGTCCAGAACTCCCGCCTTCGGAGCCGGCGCTGATAACTTCACGCTCGGCCGCCGTAAGCTGTGCGTAGAGGTCCTGGTAGCTGCTGATCCGACTCTCGAGTTCGGTACGGCGCGCGGCGATGTCGACAACCGCGGCCTGGGCGGCTGCTACCGCGCCGTCGGCGGCATCACTTAGTGCGGTGGCCTCATCGCGGATCTGGGTGGCCTCGGCGAGCAGCACGCCGTCGCGTCCGGATAGGAACTCCAGGGTGTTGACCCGGTCGAGGAATTCCTGCGGGGAGGCCGAGGTCAGAATTGCCGAGAAGCTGCCGAGCTGGTCACCGGCGAAGGCGCTGCGGGCCACGCCGCGGACCCGGCCGTCGATCTCGGCCAGCCGCACGTTGACCTGGCCGAGGGCCACGGTGGAAGCGGTCGCGTCGGCAATGTTTTGGTCGAGGACGACCTGGGCCTCGTTCTGCTCTTCCTGGAGGATCTCCAGTTCGCGGCCCAGTTCTGTCACAAGCTGGGCGGCCTCACCGGCGGTGTCCGGAGGGGTATCTGGCTCGGCACTGGCAACCGGGGCAGCCGTCACCGCCGCTAGAACCGCCATTCCGACGATCAGGAGGCGGAGCAGGTGCTGGGTGAGGCGAGTGCGACGAGTATGGGTGGGGGTCGCCACGAGCGGCGGCTCTCCTTCTTCCGCGTTGACCGCCTACCGGGTTAGCTGACGGGTTCGGGCTGGGAAGTGGTAGCCCTACGGCTGTTCGCCGATTCACCCCAGTAACGGTGGGTCCCCGGTTCAGCCGTCGAGCAGTTCGCTCTCGGGCCGATTAGGCAGCGACTCGCCGGGGCCATCCTTTTCGATGACTTCCACCCGGTGAGCCGACAGTGACCCTACAGGCCCGTAACCTGCTTGTGACAATGGCGGTCGCGTTACTGCTTCCAAGAATGGTCCATCGTCGTTTCCGTATGGCGAAGATGATCGTGGGCCAAACGTGGGCTACCCAGTGGCAAACGATGGGCGATACCCGCGCCCACTGACGCGTAGGGATAGGCAGGAGGCGAGTAAGGTTCCGGACCCCGCCGGACGCAAACCTGCCGCTGGAGCCGTCTTGTGAGTCTTCCTCTGATTCTTGCAGTCGATGGTGACCGTGCTGTGTTGAGCCGGCTGGAGCAAGAGCTACAAGGGAGGTATGGCGGGACCTTTCGGATTCGTGGCGAGCGCACCGGCGCCGAGGCGCTGGCCGAGTTGAACGAGGCTAGGGAGCACGGGGAACGGGTCGCGGTGGTTCTTGCCGCGCACTCACTGCCGGACCTGACCGGTGCGTCCTTGCTGGCGCAGGTTCGCAGAATGCACCCTGATGCACGGCGGGCGCTTCTCATCGATTGGGGGGCCTGGGCGGAGCGCGAGACCGCAGCAACCATTCTGGCGGCGATGGCCCTGGGGGACATCAACTATTACGTCCTGAAGCCGTGGACCCCGGGGGACGAGTTGTTTCACCGCACTGTCGCCGAGTTCGTCCAGGAATGGTCGCGAAGCGACGTCACTGCACCTCGTGAGGTCGTCGTCGTCGCCGGCAAGGACTCGTCACGGGGCCACGAGATCCGCAAGCTGCTGACGCGTAGCGGAATCCCACATCTGTTTCACGAGCGTCACATGCCTGACGGCGAAAAGCTACTGCACCGTCTCGTAGGTGATGCCGCCGACGTCGAGTCGCTTGTGTGGATGCCGGCCATTGGGGGGAAGGTTCTCGTCGAACCGACGGACGCCGAGGTCGTCGAGGCGTGGGGCATCCCCACAAGGCTCAAGACACGCGATCGCAACTTCGACGTTCTTGTTGTCGGCGCGGGTCCGGCAGGCCTGGCTTCCGCGGTGTATTCCGCATCCGAAGGCTTACGAACGCTGGTGGTGGAGCGCGAGTCTTTGGGCGGTCAGGCAGGAGCCAGCTCGCTGATCCGCAACTACCTCGGCTTCTCGCGAGGTATCACCGGGGCGGAGTTGGCGCAGCGCGGCTACCAGCAGGCCTGGGTCTTCGGTG
>JALZIX010000194.1 GCA_030860025.1 Actinomycetota bacterium | reverse complement strand
ACTCTGCCGCCACCTTCCGGAGCGCCCTCGGCCGGCCCCGCGCCGACCGAGCCCGGCCAGCCGGGACCGGTGCCGCCGGCGAATCCGGGAGGCCCGGGTGCACCAGGTTACGACGCGCCTCAGTACTGGCCGCCCCCTGGACAGCCCCCTCAGCAGTAACCTGCGTGCATGCGGTCTATCTGGCGGGGTGCGGTCTCCTTCGGCCTGGTCAGCATCGGCGTGCGGATGTATTCCGCGACCGAGGACAAGGACGTCCGCTTCCACCAGGTCCACCGCGGCGACGGCGGCCGGATCAAGTACAAGCGGGTCTGCTCGATCGACGGTGAAGAGGTTCCCTACTCCGATATCGCCAAGGGCTTCGAGCTGCCCGACGGCCAGTTGGTGATCCTCACCGACGAAGATCTCGAGGACATGCCGCTTGGCACCAAGCACTCGATCGACGTGATCGAATTCGTGCCCGGCGAACAGATCGACCCGATCCTGTACGAGAAGACCTACTACCTCGAACCCGACGCGGGCCCGGCCGTACGCCCGTACGTGCTGCTGCGCGACGCGCTGGAGGAGTCAGGCCGGATGGCTCTCACCAAGATCGCGATCCGCCAGCGTGAGGCTCTGGCCGCCATCCGGGTGCGGGACGGTGTGCTCGTGCTGCACACGATGCGCTGGCCGGATGAGATCCGCGCCGCTGATTTCGGGTTCCTGGACGAAGACATCACGGTTCGGCCGCAGGAGCTGAAGATGGCAGAGTCGCTCATCGAGTCGATGGTGGCCGACTTCGACCCTGACGAGTTCAGCGACGACTACCGCGAGGCGATGACCGTGCTCATCGAGAGCAAGCAGGCCGGTGGCGAGGTGCACACCCCAGAGCCGGAGGTCGAGGAGGACAGTGGCGGCCAGGTCGTTGATCTGATGAGCGCCCTGCGGGCCAGCGTGGCCAGGGCCAAGGGGACTGCGGCAGCCGACAATTCGGGATCACAGAAGTCGGCAGCTACCTCAGCATCGGCCAAGATCGCGCCTGCCAAGAAGGCGGCGGCGAAGAAGGCGCCGGCCAAGAAAGCGGCGGCTAAGAGCACGGCCAAGAAGGCCGCGCCGAAGGTAGCTGCGAAAAAGGCTCCGGCGAAGAAGACCCCAGCCAAGAAGGCAGCCGCCAAGAAGGCGGCGCCAAGTAATCAGCGCCGACGCTCGGCCTGACAAACCGCAGCTATGCCCTCGCCGGATCGGCTGGCGACCTACCGCCGTAAGCGGCGCGCCGACCGTACGCCGGAACCCCTCCCGGACCGCCACGATGACACCGGCGAGCACGGGTCGCTGTTCGTGATCCAGGAACACCACGCCCGTCGTCTGCACTGGGACCTTCGCCTGGAGCGCGATGGGGTCCTCGCGTCCTGGGCGGTGCCGCGTGGACTACCGCCGGTGCCGGGGGACGCCCGGTTGGCCGTGCACACCGAGGACCACCCGATGGAGTACCTGACCTTCCATGGCGAGATCCCGGCGGGCGAGTACGGCGGGGGCACGATGACCGTCTACGACACCGGCACATACGTGACCGAGAAGTGGGACGAGCGGCACGTCATCGTGGATCTGTCCGGCGAGAAGATCACCGGCCGGTACGCGCTCTTCCCGGTGGAAGGCGACAAGCAGTGGAACATCCGCCGGCTGGACCCCCCGACCGATCCCGACTACGTCCCGGTGCCAGACAAGATCGAGCCGATGATGGCCGTTCCGGGCGGGCTGCCGCCGGCCGCTGAGGACTCGTCCTGGGCGTACGAGATGAAGTGGGACGGCGTCCGGGCGATCGGCACGGTCAAGGGGACCGCGCTGACCCTGCGCTCGCGCCGGGGCAACGACATAACCGCGAACTATCCAGAACTCGGCGGGCTGGGAATCGCGATGGGTGCCCTGGATGTCGTGCTGGACGGCGAGGTCGTACGCCTGGGTGCTGATGGGCGGCCGGACTTCGGCGCCCTGCAGCACCGGATGCACGTCGCGGACGCATCTAAAGCCCGGAAGCTGGCCGAATCGGCGCCCGTGACGTACCTGATCTTCGATCTCCTCTACGCCGCCGGAAGATCGGCGCTCGGCCTGCCCTACGAGCAGCGCCGCGCGTTGCTCGCCGACGTCGTACCGGAGGGGCCGCGCTGGCAGGTGACTCCATGGTGGTCCGGTGGCGGCGCGGATGTGCTCGCGGCCAGTCGCGAGTACCAGCTCGAGGGGATCCTGGCCAAGAAGCTGGACTCGCCCTACCGGCCGGGGCAGCGAAGCCCCCTGTGGCGCAAGGTGAAGAACGTCCGCACGCAGTCCGGGGTGATCGGCGGCTGGCTGCCGGGCGCGGGACGTCGGGCCGGCGGAGTCGGGTCGATCCTGCTCGGGATCCCGGAGGGAAACGGCCTCCGATTCATCGGCAGCGTGGGCACCGGCCTCACCGACCAGATGCTCGACGACCTGGGTCGGCTACTGCGTCGGCACTCTCGCAAGACTTCGCCCTTCAACGAGGCGATCCCACCGACGGCCGGCAAGAAGCCCCAGTGGGTCGAACCGGTCCTCGTCGGCGAGGCGTCCTACGTCGAGTGGGGCTCAGCAGGAAGGTTGCGGCACCCGGTCTGGCGCGGACTGCGCGACGATCTGACCCCCGATGATGTGGTGGACGAGCCGGAGTAGCCGACCCGACGGATCCGGTACCGCGCTGCGCTCACGGCAGAATGCGCTGCATGGTGGGTGACAAGGTCAGGGTCCGGGTGGGCGAGCGCACGCTGGGCCTGACCAACCTGCAGAAGGTGCTCTATCCGGAGATTGGCTGGACCAAGGCCGACGTCATCGACTACTACGCCAACGTCGGACCGACGATGCTGCCCTATGTCAAGGGGCGGCCGATCACCTTCAAGCGGTATCCCGATGGCGTGGAGGGCCAGTCCTTCTTCGAGAAGAACACCGCCCGCAACGGGCCGGAGTGGCTACACCATGCAGTCCTGCCGGCAACGCGCAGCACGAAGGACCGCACCGAACTCGACTACGCGATCCTCGATGACCTGCCGAGCATCGTCTGGGCTGCCAACCTCGCGGCGCTGGAGTTGCACGTCCCGCAGTGGCGGGTCGGAACCAAGAAGCAGCCGATGGCGCCGGATCTGATGGTCTTCGACCTCGATCCCGGACCGCCAGCCACGATCGTCGAGTGCTCACAAGTGGCGTTGCTCGTGCGCGACGTTCTGGCCGAGGACCGCCTGACGGCCTTCCCGAAGACCTCCGGCTCCAAGGGGATGCAGCTCTACGTCGGGGTGAAGGTCCGCGACCACGACCGTCCGAGCAGCTATGCCAAGGCGCTCGCCGAACGCCTGGCCGCCGAGCGCCCCGACCTGATCGTCTCCCAGATGGCCAAGAACCTGCGGCCGGAGAAGGTCTTCATCGACTGGAGCCAGAACAATCCCGCCAAGAC
>JALZIX010000157.1 GCA_030860025.1 Actinomycetota bacterium | reverse complement strand
GGCCGCTGCGCCCGGTGCACCATGATCGCGGCGTTCCAGCGGATGTAGGCGCGGATCCGGCGCTCGATGTGCTCGTCGCCCGGAAAGTGCGGCTCGCGCTCGGGCGGAATGGTGTTGATGTAGTCGGTACTGCGTAACGCAGGCACGCCGACCTGGCGCTCACGGGCCCGCTCGAGCAGCCTCAACAGAATGTAGCGCGCCCGTTCGCGCCCAGCGCTGCCCACGACGGCGTCGAGTGACTCCAGCCACTCACCGGTCTCGTCCGGGTCGATGTCGGGCAGTTGACTGGGCAGGCCGTCAGTGATGAGCGGAGCGCCGCGGCTGGCCGGAGGGCGGTGAGGGTCGGGATCCCCGCCGTGTGTTCGCGTCATGACTCCATCGTGGTGGCTGCGGCGTTCTCGTGCCACATCGGCCCCCGATCAGCAGTGGTTCAGGATCCGGTCGGGCATGCCTTAGGCTCCACAGGTACGTCATAAGGTTGGCCCGACGGCCGGCCGCGGGAGGGAGACACAGTGCGGTTGCGCATGGTCATCGGTGCCATGGCGTGGAGCTGTGTTCTGCTCGCGATCGGCGCCTGCACCAGCAGCATCGCGGGGACACCCACGTTCGATGGTCCGGCCCAGACCACTGACGAGACGACCGAGGAAACCACGGAGTCGACCGAGGAGACCACCGAGGAGACCTCCACCGGCGACCCCGACGAGTTCATCGCTTGCCTGACGGTGCCCTTCATCTATGACACCGCCAACAACAACTTCATCGCCCTTGCCGACGCGACGACCGCCGGCACCCCCACGGACCTGACTACCGACAGCGTCGCCGCTGATTTCTCGGCCGCGGTCAGCGCGGCGCAGCCCTACCTTGACCCCCTTCCTCCTGGCGCGGTGCGCGACTCGGTCCAGGCTGCCCAGACCGCAGCCACTGCACTGCGGGACGGGCTCCTCGCCGGAACTGCGGTCGACAACATTGCCTTGAATACTGCGTTGGATTCCTTCGCGACGTCGTGCGAGTTCTGATGTTGTCTGCCCCTTGTCCGAGATCGCGGAATGGTTGACATGGCTGGCGAACAGAGCGCCAACTCATTGGCGGCCCGGTTGGGTATCAAGCCCGGCATGGTCGTACAGGAGTGGGGTTATGACGACGACGTCGACGACGACCTGCGGGCGGCTGCCGAGGAAGCGTGTGGAAGCGAACTGGTCGACGAGGATTCAGACGAAGTCGTCGATGTCGCCCTTCTCTGGTTCCGTGACTCCGACGGAGATCTCATCGACGCGCTCGTGGACGCCGGAACGTCATTGGCCGAAAACGGGGTCATCTGGTTGCTCAGCCCCAAGTCCGGTCGGCCCGGGCATGTCGCGCCCAGCGACGTTACGGAGGCTGCCCCGACCGCGGGTCTGTCCCAGACCAGCAGCATCAGCGCGGCCCCGGATTGGTCGGGGACCCGCCTGGTGGCTCCCAAGGCGGCTCGCTCCCGACGCTGATCGGCCGACCCCATAGGCTGAGGCAGCCGTAGACGGGGCGCGTAGCTCAGCGGTCAGAGCACTCGGCTTACAACCGAGCGGTCGCTGGTTCGATCCCAGCCGCGCCCACATGTCCCGCCTCGCCGACGTCATCGCTGCGCTCGAGGCGCGTTACGACCCGTCTCTGGCCGAGCCCTGGGATGCCGTCGGCCTGGTGTGTGGCGATCCCGACGCCCCGGTACGGCGGGTGCTGTTCGCCATCGACCCGGTCGCAACCACCGTGGACGAGGCGATCGAGATCGGGGCCGACCTGCTCGTCACCCATCACCCGCTGTTTCTCACCGGTGTGCACGGCATACCGGCCTCCGACCCCAAGGGCCGGCTGGTGCACCGGCTGATCAGCGCGGGCTGCGGACTGTTCGTCGCGCACACGAACGCCGATCGGGCTCAACCAGGGGTCAACGACGCCTTGGCCGCGGCAGTCGGTTTGGCTGCGAGCGAGCCGCTCCAATCTGCAGCCGGTACGCCGACGGACGCGCTGGTCACCTTCGTACCGAGGGATGCTGCAGCGCGGGTCCTGGACGCTCTCAGCGATGCAGGGGCCGGCGCGATCGGGAACTACGCGCGGGCGGCGTTTCTCAACGACGGGATCGGTACGTTCACACCGCTTGCCGGAGCCGCCCCGACCATCGGTGTAGTGGGGCGCGTCGAGGAGGTGTCCGAGACGCGGATCGAGATGGTGCTCTCCCGCTCACATCGCGACGCGGTGGTACGGGCCTTGCGTGCCTCGCATCCGTATGAGCAGCCCGCCTACACCGTCGTCGAGCTGGCCAACCCCAGGGGTGCGGGCCAGGGACTGGGACGCGTGGGGCCGCTTGATCGGCCAATGTCCTTGGGCGACTTTGCCACTCGCGTTGCCAGCGCGCTACCCGAGACGGCGAGCGGAGTCCGGTTCGCCGGCGATCCCGGTCAGGAGATCCGCACGGTCGCCGTCTGCGGCGGATCGGGCGGTTCGCTGATCGACACCGCTCGCTCGGCCGGAGCCGACGTCTTCCTCACCTCCGACCTGCGCCACCACCCGGTCAGCGAGTCAGCTGAATCCAGTGACCTGACGCTGCTCGACGCAGCTCATTGGGCGACCGAATGGCCGTGGCTGCCTGCTGCGGCTCGTCTGCTGGGCGAGGATCTGGGCGA
>JALZIX010000124.1 GCA_030860025.1 Actinomycetota bacterium | reverse complement strand
GAACCCCACTGTCACCTCCGTCGATCTGGAGGCGCAGATCATCGAAGTCCGGGACTGTGTGGACCTCTCGCAGTGGCCACAGGTCTCCACGGCCACCGGGATGCTGAACGCAACCCCTCAACCGCCGTATGTGATCACTGCGCGCGTCATATACGACGACGCGGCGGGCCGCTGGTTGGTGTCTGAACAGACCCCAGAGACGAGCCAGCCATGCTGAGACGCCTCCTGTTCGCTGCATTGCTCACCCTCGCGTTCGGCGTGGCGCCTGCAGGCATGGCCGCTGCTGGGGATTGCGTAACACCCGACCCGATGACGGGCATCTGTCCCATCGACGCAGTGGACCCAGGCACACCCGGCGAACCGCCGTCCGGAGGGCAGTCCACCTTCACCGGGTGTGCGATGGAATACATGACTCCGCAACCTCCGGCCCCCCCGCCGTCCGAAAGCCAGCCCGGCATCGCCTGGTACCAGGAGGTTTGCTACGTGGCCGGCATCGAGGTCTCTCGTGCCGAGCCGGTATGGGCGGCGATGCTGCCCGCTGAGGCCGATCCGCGGATACTGGCCCAGCAGGCGATCAACATGCTGGTGATGCATGCACCGGCAATCGCTACCGCGCCGCCGCAGGGCTCGCCGGGCACCGTGGTCGGCCTGCCGATCTGGATGTGGTCCGAGCGGAGCCCGGACACGACGGGTCCGATCAGTGCGACGGCGACTGCGGGCGCGGTCAGCGTGACGGCGACGGGCCGGGTGATCGAGATCGTCTGGGACATGGGGGATGGGTCCATCCGCACTTGTGGGTTGGGTACCCCTTATCCCGTGGGTGGAACGGATCAGCCGTCCCCGGACTGCGGTTACACCTATGAGATGGCCTCGACCAATCACGTTGCCGGGGCGGGCCCCTGGCCGCTGACCGCAACCTCGACCTGGGAAATCACCTGGTCCGGCGGCGGCATGACGGGCGCGGAGACCCTGGAGCTGACGTCCACCGGAGCGATCATGATCCGCGAGTTGTACGTACTCAACGGAGATTGATCATGGTGGGGGCGGCCCGTTTGCCGATGGTTGAGCTTCAGGGGGCGGCGTGAGCAGCAGGAGTGATCGGCCTACGGATGTGGCGGACAAGCGTCGGCTGACTGAGGCGTCCCCGGACATGCTGGCCGCTCCGGCGATGAAGGCACCACGTCGGCGTCGCCAGCCGCGACTGCTGGCCTTGGCGGTGGCAACGATGGTGCTCGGCGCGCTCGGTGCCGTATGGGCGGTGAACGCGCTGGGCGCGCGGGTGTCGGTCGTCGCGGTCGCGGAGGAGGTCCGGTACGGGGAGGCGGTCGAGCGGACGGATCTGGTCGAGGCGCAGATCTCCGCCGACGAGGCCCTCTCACCTGTGCCGTTCGCGGACGTGGCGGAGCTGGTCGGGATGTTCGCGGCCACCGACCTGCTGCCGGGGACGCTGCTCACTCGTGACCAGCTGACTCGTGACCAGTTGCCACCGGATGGATCGCGTCTGGTCGGTGTGGCTGCACCGCCCGGGCAGTTGCCGGCGACTCAGCTACGCCCTCGGGACGAGGTCCTGCTGGTTCCGGTGGCAATTGCCGACGGGTCCGGGTCCGATGAGGAACTTCCCTCTCCGTATGCGGGAATTGTCGTTGCGGTCGGCCCAGTCGGGGTTGACGGGACCCGGGTGGTCGACGTGCTGGTCGACGACGCAGACGCCGCGGCCGTCGCCTCCCGTGGTGCAGTGGGTGGGCTGGCGATCGTCCTGGCCGGCCGAGGTTAGGGACGCATCCGATGCTGATCGCCCTCTGCTCGGCGAAGGGCAGCCCGGGGGTGACGACCTCGGCGCTGGCCTTGGCCTGGGGCTGGCCACGGCGGATGGTGCTGGCCGAATGCGACCCGGCCGGCGGGGACATCCTGGCCGGCTACGGGCAGGGGCAGGCCCGCTTGGGTAGTCAGGGCCTGACTGATCTGATGGTCGCTGCACGCAACGGGTCGGCCGAGCTGGAGCTGTGGACGCACCTGGTGAGTCTGGACCCGCAGCGCAAGTCCTTCGTGCTGCCGGGGTTGTCCGAGCCTCGGTCGGCAGGAGTGATCGACTGGCCCCGGCTGGTCAGTCTGCTGGTCGGCAGCGGGGCCGACATCCTGGCCGACTGCGGACGGCTGCGTGCCGAGAACGTGCCGCGCCCGGTTCTGTGGGCGGCGGATCTGGTGCTTCTGGTGTGCCGGGCGCGCCTGCGCAGTGTCCGGGCTGCGCAAACGGCGGCCGTGGACCTGGCTTCCGAGCTGGCGTCGAGGGGTACCGGCGCCGACGCCCTGGGCGTCGTGCTCGTGGACCCAGGGACACCCTTCACGGTGTCGGAGGTCGAACAGGCGCTGCGGCTACCGGTGGTCGCCACGTTGCCGGGGGACGAGCGGTCAGCCGCAGTGTTCTCCGACGGCGCCCCTGCAGCCCGGACCTTCACCGCCGCGCCGTTGGTGAAGGCCGGGCAGCACGCCGCCGAGCAGATCAGTGCTCTGGCGCAAGCGCGGATGACCAGGCTTGGCATCTCACCGCAGGGCTCGGCGACCGGGCGGCACTCCGGTGATCAGTCGGCGGCCGCGCCGAAGTCAGGCCCGGGTCGGCTGCTCAGTCCCGCGGCGGTCACCGGCGCTTGGGACGAGGCGATCGCGCCCGCCCGCCCAGTCGCACAGCAGCCGCCTCGACGTTGGCGGGATCCGGCGCCGCTGCACGGACCGGGGGAGCGGCGATGACCGAACCTGATCCAGCCGGCAGGGTCGAGTGGAGCCTGGTCACTCAGCTTCTGCGCGCGACGCAGACCGCACTTTCCGCTCAACTTCAGCGTCGCCCGGAGTTGCCGCCTGATGCGGTCCGCGCCTTGGGCCAGCAACTGATCGTGGACGAGGTCAACCGCCTCGCGGTCGAGCGACTCCACGCTGGAGAGCTGCCGCTGAGTGCCTCCGCCGAGTCGTATCTGGCTGACGCAGTCTTCGCCGGATTGTTCGAGATGGGCCGTCTTCAGCCGTTGCTGGATGACACCGAGATCGAGGACATCATGATCGACGGATGCGATCAGGTGTTCCTGTCGTACGCCGGCGGCAAGGTCGTTCCGCACCCTCCGGTGGCCGACAGCGACGAGGAACTGATCGAGCTCTTGCGGTTCATCGCCGCCCGGCTGGGCAGGTCAGAACGGATGTTGACGACCGCCCACCCGCACCTGAACATGCGGCTGCCTGACGGTTCACGACTGGCAGCGATGATCGAAACCGTGCCCCGGGTGGCGGTGGTCATTCGCCGGCACCGGGTACGCGACCTCGACCTTGATGACCTCATCTCCTGGGGCGGTGTCGATGAGGTCTTGGCCCAGTTCCTGCGGGCCGCGGTGCGGGCTCGGAAGAACATCGTCGTCACCGGAACCTGGGGTGCAGGCAAGACGAGCCTGCTGCGGGCGCTGGCGGCCGAGATCCCCGCCGCCGAACGCTTCGGGACGATCGAGACCGAGTACGAACTGCTGCTGCACGAACTGCCCGAACGCCATCCTCGGGTCGTCGCGTTCGAGGCCCGTGAGGGATCCGGTGAGCGCACGGCAGCAGGCCGTCAGCTGGGCGAGGTGACATTGACCGATCTCGTCGAGCAAGCACACCGCATGACGCTGCGGCGGTTGATGATCGGCGAAGTACGTGGCGCCGAAATCGGCCCGATGCTCGAGGTGATGCAGGCATCCGAAGGCGGGTCGATGTGCACTCTGCACGCCCGCAGCGCGCGGGGGGCGATCGGGCGAATGGTCACTCTGCTGATGCGCACGATGGCGAACTCGAGTGAAGACCTGGCCTACCGGACGATCTCGGAGTCGGTGGATCTGATCGTGCACCTGCGGATGGTGGACACCGGTTGGATCGACGGCGACGGCGGTGCCGGCCGGCAGCGGTTCGTCTCCGAGGTCATCGAGATCAACGGCCCAGGTGAGCCGGGCCGGCCGCCGACCGTGACCGACATCTTTCTCCCCCGGTCAGACGGCCGCGCCGTACCGGTCGGCCGACCCGAGGACCTCGCGGACTACATCAACGTGGGATTTGACCCGGGCTGGTTCGATGAGCGCGGCGGCCGCTGGGAGCAGCAACGGTGAGCACCGTCGCGTTGTCGGCGCTGATCGGCGCAGCCCTGGCCGGTGGTCTCGCGATGATGATCGTCTGGTGGTTCAGTGATGCGACCGAACTGCCGGCCAAGCCAACCCGGCGGGCGAAGAGGCTGGCCGCCCGGCTCACGGGGGCTACCTCCGGCGTCTCCACCGCCGAGCAGCGGCGCCGGCTGATCGTCGCGGCGACCGCGGCGACCGCCGGTGCGATCGCCTGGCTGCTCACCGGTTGGCCGGCTCTCGGTCTCGGCATCGCCGCGTTGATCGTCGTCGTTCCGTGGGTGCTGGCGGGCCTGCGGTCCTCCAATGACCGGATCGCACTTGTCGAAGCACTGCAGGAATGGGTCCGCCGGGTCGCCGACCTGGTGGCTGCCGGATCGGGGCTTGAACAGTCGCTGATTCGTTCCTCACGGACGGCACCGGCGCGGCTGGCACCGCATGTCGATCTACTCGTGTCCCGGCTGCAAGCCCGTTGGGCGGTCTCCCGGGCGCTGCGGGCCTTGGCCGACGACCTCGACGACACAGCCGGTGATCTGGTCGTGGCTGCACTGTTGCTCGGTTCCGAGCTCCGCGGACCCGGGCTGGCAAGGGTCCTGACCGAACTGGCCGAGGGCCTGTCGGATGAAGTGGTGACCCGGCGCAAAGTCGAAGCCGACCGGGCCAAGCCGCGGGCCAACGCCCGCGGGGTGCTGATCATCACCTTGGTGGTGGTTGCCTTGATCGGCTCGACGGGTGACTACCTGGCCCCGTACGGAAGTCCGCTCGGGCAGCTGGTGATGCTGTTCGTGGCGGGGGTGCTGGTCGCGTCCATGGTGTGGCTGCGGCGCCTCGCCGAGAGCAAGCCTGCAGTGCGGCTGCTCGGCGAGCACTCCGCCCAGGTGCAGCCACCCGTGTCCACTGCGGTGGTCTCCTGATGTTCACGTTGTTGATCCTGTCCGGTGCGGTATTCGGCCTCGGCGTAGCGCTTGCCGTGCGGGCCTGGTCGGTGCCCCCGCCGCAGCTCAACGACGCTCTGGAGAATCTCTCCGGTACGGCCGGCCGCCGCGCAAGCCTCGCGCGGGCGTCTGAGGCGGATGCCTGGGTGCGGCTCGCCGGACCGGCCGGCCGTGGGGCGGTCGCCCGGCTGGCCGCCGGACCGGTCGGGTTGCCGACCCCTGACCTCGAGCTGATCGGCTGGACCCCGGAAGGCTTCCTGACTCGTAAGGTGCTGTGCGCTCTGGTCGGCGCACTCTTCTTTCCCGTCCTCGTCGCGGCCGCGACCGGCCTCGCCGGAGTCTCGTTGCCCTTCCTGGTCCCGGCGGTCCTCAGCCTCGTGCTGGCCGGCGTCGGATGGTTACTGCCCAACGTCGTGGTCAGGGATCAGGCGAAGGCGGCCCGTGCGGGTTTGCGCCGCGCAGTGTGCTCCTACTTGGACCTGGTGAGTTTGCGCCGGGATGCCAGCGAGGGGCCGACCCAGGCTCTCGAGCGGGCCGCGAGCGTCGGCGATGGAGCGGCCTTCCAGCGAATCCGCGCGGCGCTGGTCGACGCAAGGGTCGCTGGCGGCCAGCCGTGGGATGGGCTGCGGTCGCTGGGGGAGCGCACTGGGGTGAGCGAACTCACCGATGTCGCCGACATCGCCTCGACCGCGTCTGTCGACGGGGCCTCGATCGTGCCGACGCTTCGGGCGCGGGCCGCGGCGCTTCGGGCACAGCTGCTCACCGAAGATGCAGCGGAGGCCAATGCGCGCTCGGAGAAGATGAGTCTGCCGGCCGCTGTGATGGCTCTGGCCTACACGGTCCTGCTGGGATATCCGGCCTTCTCGGTAATCGCGTTCGGATGAGTTTTCGCTGAAGGGGATGAGGCAGATGTATGAGTCCGTAGTGGTGTTACTGACGGCCTTGCGAGAGCGGGCCCGCGAGGTACGGGAGACCCCCGAAGCGGGGGTGTCGATGGAGCAGGTGGTGATCACCGCCGGTCTGC
>JALZIX010000112.1 GCA_030860025.1 Actinomycetota bacterium | reverse complement strand
CGCAGCCCGAGGTGCACCTGCTGCCGCCGGGACGCTCATCGGCGGGGATGTTCAGCGTGCGAACAAGCTCGCCCGTCGCCCCGTCGAAGATGAAGGCCTGGCCCACGTTCACGAAGCAGCCCTCCGGTACGGGTGGCTGCCCCGTCCCGCCTCTGCCCACGCCGCAGCCGGCCGGGATGTCGTTGTTGGACGCGCCCACGATGATCTCGGGGACGCCGTTGCCGGCGATGTCCCCGGCGCGACCGATGCGTGACCCGAATCGTGCCGAAGGCTGCGGCGCCGGGTTGTCCATCGCGAAGAGCATTCTGCCGGTGGCGCTGCTGAACGCCCACGCCTTGCCCTGACCGTCGTTGCCGCCGACGTCCTGGGCGTCGGTGCCGATCGCGATGTCGTCCTTACCGTCTCCGTCGGAGTCCCCGAACACGGAGATGTAGAAGCCGAACTGCGCCCCCTCCTGCGGCTCGGGGGACTCGAAGCGACGGAGCACCTCCCGTGTGCGACCGCTGAGCAGGTAGACCCGCCCGGTGTTGTTGCCGTTCGCCGAGTGGCTCAGGGCGGCGACGAAGAAGTCGTTGGTGCCGTCGCCATCGATGTCATTGGCCGCGGCGATGCGCTCGGCCCAACGACCCGTGGGCTGTGGATCGGTCGAGTCGACGCGCTCCACCTCGTAGGGGGTCTCCGACGTCGCGCCCATGGCACCCGTTGCGAGCGTGCCCACGACAACCGTGGATACGACTGCGGCGATGATCAGCAGCGGCGTACGCGCCTTCTGATTCCAGATTGCCATGTGATTGCCTCCTAAGGTGATAAGACGTTGACGCAGGTCTGGGATGGGGCGTCGCGGGCGCCTCGTTCAGATCCTCTGCGGCCCGGGAACTAGAGCGCCGAGGCCCGCGCAGTAAGTCTGCAGTGCGGCCGACACCATGGATACATGGTGTCGATGTTCGTCCCAAGCGCCGGTGTGCTCCTGAGCATAGGGGCCTGCGCCACGTTCGAAGCGACCACCGCCGCCGGCGACCAGGTCGCAGCTACCGCCGTCCGGGAGGGCCACTTCGCAGGCCGCCACCAACGATCCGCGGCGACCGGAGACCATCCTCGGCGTCAGCCGGGAAGTCTTCGGACAGCGGGCGGCCGAGCCACCAGCTGTCATCGGGCCGGCGGGTGAGAAGCCCTGAGTCCTCGAGCTTGCTGACCGCCCGGCAGACCGCCGGACGGCTCGCGCCTACAAGCCAGGAGAGCAGGCCGTGGCAGAGGGGCACCGGCAGGATCACCCCGTCGGAGGTCACGCGGCCGAAGCGGTCAGCCAAATGCCAGAGCATGAAGTGCAGCCGCGTGGTCAGACGCGGCTGCTGGACGATCGACAGCCGTACCCCGCCCGCCGCTGAGCCCCGAGCCAACCGCGCTGCCACCTCGGCGATGACCACGGGATAGTCAGACATCCTGCGAGTGAACGCCGCGTCAAGGACCGCCAGCCTCGCAGGCCTGAGCGCCCACCAGCGGATCACAACCGGCACCGTCGCATCAAAATCCACTTGAGGCTCGCGGGGACGGACGACATCACCAGGGCCGAACACCTCAAGGCTCGGTCGAACTCCTACCGACACGCCTCGCAACAGCAGACCCTCCAAGACCAGCATCCCGAGCATTCCCGGACTGCTCGGCAGCTTCTCGTGCGCAGAGAACTCCCCCTTCGCCACCGACACGACGCGCGCCAGCGCCAGCCGGCTGGCCGCCTTGGCCTGCTCGGGCTCGAGATCCTGGGCGAAGTCGGGGTCCTCGTGCAGGACGTTCACGATGCGGTCCTTCGCGATCTCGACGACATTGGTGCTATGTCGGTCGGGATGCCCGTCGAACCCGGACCGGCGTCCGGTCTCGGCAAGCAAAGCGCCACCCTCCCGAGACCCCGGGGCATCAAGCAGGCTTCCCCCGCCCTGCGGTTGGTCTGTCACCAGTTTTTACCTCCGGCCCCATCCGGGCCCTTCGCATCAAGGCATAGCGAACCAAGCCCAAGGCCTCCAATGGTAGACCGATGAATGCAGCCGACTAAGTGCAGACGGCACCTAGTCGAGCGGCGCGCGCTGTGCTTCCCCGCCCCTGGGTCGCAACACCTGCTCATACGTACTCCGGAAGGCCAGTACAGTAGAGCGCGTCGGGAGTAGATGTCGGACACACATAGCGCAGCCGGCGCGCTGTGTGTCGCTACCCGGCCCGTGCTCTGACAGACTTCTGCCATGTTGCCCGCTGCCGTCCCCGGCCTCACGACGTGGCCGATCGGGACCGGCCGCCGGCTGTGCGTCTTCGTGCTCGCCCTGCTGGCGACCCTGGCTGTCGGCGGCCTGGTCGCGGGGGACGGTAGGGCGCAGAGCGAGGGCTTCGCCTATTCGGTCGAGCTGGAGGGGGAGGTCGACCGCACCATGTTGCGCGATCTCGAGCGGGCACTCGAGGAGGCCGAGAAGCAGCGTGCGCGCCTGGTCATCCTTCTCCTGGACACGCCGGGTGGAGATCTGGAGACCACGCGGTCGATGAGCAACGCCCTACTTGCCTCGCCGCTGCCGGTGGTCGTCTACGTGGCGCCGGACGGTGCCCGCGCCGGCTCCGCGGGGGTGTTCGTCACCATGGCCGGCGACGTGGCCGCGATGGCTCCGCAGACCAATATCGGCTCGGCCTCACCGATCCTGGTCGGCCCCGACGGAGTGGTCGAGGTGCCTCCGACGCTCTATCGCAAGATCGTCAACGACGCCACGGCCTACGTCAGGGCGCTCGCCGAGGGCCACGGCCGCAACGCGGACCTCGCCGAGCGAACGGTGCGCGAGGCCACCAACGTCACGGCGAGCGAGGCCCGCCGCGAGGGGCTGGTCGACCTGGTCGCAGGCAGCGAGGCGCAACTGCTCGAGCGCCTCGACGGCTTCCGGGTCAAGGGCGGCAAGGCAACGGTACTGCGCACCGCCGGACTGCGGGTCGTGCGCGCGGACCTCTCGGCCTCGGCGGACGAAGAGCTCGACGTCGGGGACGACACGCTCGTCCTGGGGCTCGGCATGCCGGGCCTGATCTTCCTCGCCATGTTCGCCCTCGTGATCGTGCTCCTGGCCCGGAATGTGCTCGTCCGGAGGCCGCGGAGGAGGCGTTCCAGATGACCCGGAGCGGGCTACCCGTGGGACGTCGGGCCGACCTGCGCCGCCCGCGCCGCTCCTTGACCCCTGGTGCCGTTGCGGCCCGGCAGCGAGGACGGTGGCCCGGCAAGCGTGTCGAGCTCCTCCAGCGTCAGCGTCTCGCGCTCCAGAAGAGCCACGGCGACACGATCGAGGGCATCGCGTGAGGCGCTGAGCGCCGCGTGGGTGAGGTTCTCGGCCTCTTCGACCATCCGGTCCACCTCGGAGTCGATCAGGCGTGCCGTGTCGTCGGACACCAGTCGCCAGCTGGACTGCGAGCCGGGGCTCGGCGGCAACGCCCGGACCCGCTCGCTCATGCCGAAGTCACAGACCATCTTGCGGGCGATGTCGCCGACCCTGGCCAGATCATCGGAGGCTCCGCCGCTGGATTCTCCCAGCACCATCTCCTCGGCCGCTC
>JALZIX010000107.1 GCA_030860025.1 Actinomycetota bacterium | reverse complement strand
GTATCGGGTCCACCTCGATATCCACTGGCGAGACCTCGGACCATCCAAGGGCGAACGCCCGTCCCACTGCTTCAGTCTGACTTCCTGGTGCCGGCAGACGAAAGACGATGGGTTCGACCGGGTAATCGACGGCAGCGTCGGTTCCGTCTTCGTCTTGACCTGTGTCCTCGTCGGCACCGCAGGCGCTAACAGCCAGTGCCACAACGAAGCAGCCGGTCAGACTTCGGAGTCGTGACCAACTCGGAGGACGGGACGTCGAGAACATACTCAGCACCCTTCAGCCAGCCTGGCTCACATAATATGTGATATACGATATCGAAAGGTACGATGGGCGGTCAAGAGCGCCCGAGGGATGCGGTCCGTGCCGTCAGTATGGTGACGAACCGGCGCATGCCGTGCTCCGAGCCGACTGATCCTGGGTACTTGACGAGGCCGCCGACCTGTCCCATTCCGCACTCGAGACGACTCGATGTGCGCGCCACAAGCCGGACGAGATGCGCTGTGGTGGCGGCCTTGCCGGTCATCGGCATGGCGTGAAGCCGGGATGCGTGCGTGGTCGCGACAGCTCGCAAATCCGTCTCTGTGCGAGCGACGCTCGTCGTCGTGTAACAGACGCTCCAGCATCTGCTCCTGTTGTCCTCAGCCGGTGCCGTCAACTGGGTGTCAATGCGACACTGGGTTCCCGCTGCGGTGACTGATAGACATCTTCGCAGGTCACAGCGGAGCCGACGTCCGGATTTGAACCGGGAACCGCCCGATTACAAGGCTGGCTGAAGGCCTATTTTGACGTCCGCTGACGTCCATTTTGAGCGTGAAATCGGACCGATTGGATCGCCGGCGGACGAGGAGTTGGCGCCGCGTTGCCGTCAGCGTTGCCGTCACGAGGACCGCCCAATTACAGACGGGGGGTTGCGGGTCTTGACGTTCCTATCTCTAAGATGTATATCTGTTAGATATGCGGGAAGCGAAGAGCCAGTACGCCATCCTCGGCGCGCTCGCCCTGGAGCCGATGTCCGGTTATCAGATCAAGGAGGTGCTGGGGCGCAGCGTCGGTCACTTCTGGCAGGAGGGGTACGGCCAGATCTATCCCGCGCTCAAGAAGATGGCCGCCGACGGCCTGGTAACCAGCAGGCTCGAACGTGGTGAGGGCAAACCCGACCGCCATGTGTGCTCGCTCACCGAGCAGGGCTGGGCCCGGTTGCGCGCCTGGCTGGGTCGGCCGGTCGGGTCCTCGCAGCCCGGTCGCAGCGAGCTGCTGCTAAAACTCTTTTTCGGCCGGCACGCTGCCCCAGGGGTCAATCTCGACCATCTGCGCCGGTACCGAGAGGAGCTGTCCCAACAGCTCACCCGCTACGCCGCAATCGAGGAAGAACTGACCGGCGAAGACTCCCCGGACCAGCCGTACTGGCTGAGCACCCTGCGGCACGGACTGCACATCTCTCAGGCGTCCCTGGCCTGGTGCGACGAAACCATCCACCGACTAACTGAACTGGAAGGCCAGCACCCATGAACACCCTCAAGGCGCACCGTTTCGCGCACCGCAAGCCATGGGCCCTCTCGACTCTCGTCGTGGTCGCCGCCGGCGGCCTGGACTTGGTCCTGAAGCCCGTCGCGGAGCTACTTTCCCTCCGCCTGTCTGTGATCACGATCGGAATCATCAGTGGCGCGGTAGTCGCTACGATCGGCGCGCTCATTGTGGGACGACTTGGGCTCTGGCGCGCGCTGGGCCTGATCGGGCGCCCGGCGCGGCCGCTGGCCCTGCTGTGGTGCCTGCCGTTTGCCATCTACGGCTTGCTGCCCCTGACTCTCGGCATCGAGATCACCCCGGGCCGAGGCGCTGGAGCACTGGCCTTCGGGGTTCTCATCGCATTCTGGAAGCTCGTGGTTTTGGGGCTGATCCTCTACGCCTGGCTGCCCCGCGGCCCACGCACCGCCGCCGTGGCAACTGCGGCGTTCTGGGGCGGCATGCATCTCGGCGGGCTGGTGGCCGGGGCACCCTTGGTGCCGACGCTGCTACTCGCCCTCTCCTACTGCCTGCTGGGTTTCGCCTTGGTCGCCGTCCGCTTCCGCGTCGGGCTGCTGTGGCCGCTGATTGCCTGTTACGCACTCTTGCTCACGACTGCCGCGGCCGCCCAAACCGGTGACGCCAGCAATCTCGCGGACTCCGTCACCGCCGTACTGCCAGCCGTTGGCAGCTCCATTGTTCTGGCCGGCTATGGACTGCTCTCCTGGCCACGCCGCTGGCAACCTGCGGAGTGCGATGCGGTTGCGCAGACCGAATCGACAGCGATCGCCCAGCCGGCGGCCGACAGTCCGGTCGATCACCATGTCTGAGGGGTTTTTTGGCCTGCCATGGTTGGCGTTGGCCGGTATCGCGCTTGTGATCAGCGCTCTGTTCACCGTATTCCAGGTCCCCAAGCAGACTCCCAACACGACCGGCCTGACACACTTCGCCCTGCAGTGGTGTCACTCGATCGCTTGGCTTCTGCTGGCCCTTTCGTTTGCTCTGCGAGCCGCCGGCTCCCAGTGGTCCGACGTGGCCGACGCTGTGGGATTGGCCGGTCTAGGTTCCTATGTTGGATTCCGGGTAGCAGCCAGCCGCACCAGGCACGTCCCTCGGGTCCGAACAGGGCGGTTCAACCGGAACCGAGCCGCCCGTGACTCGGCCGCGTCAGCGCCAGAGATGGTTCAGGGTTGGCCCTGATGTATGCGCAGCAGCAATGGTGCGAGCATGGGACGCTGAAACGGCCCCTGCTGATCACGCGCAGGCCAGGAAGTTGATACCCGCCGTGGCGACCGCCTTCGGGAGCTGCTGCTCATCGCGCGCTGCGCCGGAGGCGTCAGGACGAGTTCTTATCGAGGCGGCGTGCTCGTGCTAAGACGACGTCATCGGCATCTGGCCCAAAATGGGAAAGTGGGGGTTAGAATGGCCATGTCGAGGGAGGAACCATGACTATCTTGGTCGAAACGGATGGCCGCAGCCGTGTCGTTCTACCGGGACACAGCAACCAACGCTTCCTGCTCCAGGAAAACGAGGATGGGAGTCTGTTGCTACAGCCAGCCCGCGTCGTGACGGAGGCGCAGGCGGACTACGACAGTAACCCTTACGTGCAGGCGTTGCTAAGTCGAGCCGCGGCGTCGAAGACCGTTCGTCGCGCTCGTGCGCCCCGTGAGGCGTGACCGCCGAGGGTGATTACTCCGAGCTGGCCGACGAACAGCTCGACGCCATGGAGGCCGGCCCGGACGTGGAGCTGTACAACGCGACACTGGTGGCGTGTGAAATGATCTTCAGCGATCCGGCCCGCGCTCGCTCGCTCTCGACGCCGATCACCACTCCAGAAGGCATCCGATTTCGGCTGCCGGTCGTGGGACATCCTCCTTACAAGGTCTTTTGGTCGTCCGAGATGCCGCGAATCGAGGCAGTGCTTCCCCATCCGTAGTCCCACGCATCCCCCCGCCGCCGGCATGGGCCAAATTCAGACAAACGTCGGCACCGATTCGCGCCGTCAACTGAGGGTTGTGAAACCTTCCACGGTCCGAAGGTTTGAGAAGACCTACATGCCTGCTCTCGGGTCGCCATGAGAGTTGAAGACGTCGTCTGCCACGGACTTGCGGGCCGAGACGGAAGTGAACGATGTCCTCGGCGAGCTTGCCGCCGATGAGATGCTCAGTGAGCAAACGCGTCAGTACGACTGCAAGCCAGAGCACGCTGAATCCTGCCCCCCGTACCTCCTTTCATTCGCCTCCCTCCTACGACCACGCGGTGCATTGCCGAGCCTCGGGCCACATCGACCCCTTGCCGCTCCACTCAGATAGTGTGTCGTTCGACCACCCCGCAAGCGTCGGCAAGCGCCCGAGCAACGTGTCAAGCCAGTCGTCGAACCCGCATCACGATCCGAACGAGGAGCACCCATCCCAGGCGGCTGCATCTGACCATGATCAACAGGCACACACCTCGCTCCACTATTCATCCGCGAGCACATCATCGGTTCGGGCGGCGGCAAGGTCAGGACGAACCGGTTGATGAATTCACCGAGCGCGGCACCGTAGGCTTCCGGATCCACTGCGGCTCCACCACCGCGGTTGCGCGGACGAGCCGATTCGGACAGTTCGCCGAGGTGACACGCCCAGCCGGCAGCCAAACCTGGGACGCTGGCAAACGAGTTGGACAGCACGAGTGACCGCACGCCTTCCGGGGCTCTGATAACAAATATTCCATTGCCAGGGGGGGCCACCGTAGTAGTGAGCGAACAAGTGAGCCTGTTCGAGGCCCAAACGGCCCCGGCGGGCTTCTCTCGGCTCGCAACCGACTTCGTCAGCCGTGAGGGTCCTCGCCCCACGTAGAGAGGAAACTCTCCGGCCGGAATTTACGTCGCAACGTGATTGTCGCGAATGAATCGGAGGACACGATTCGCGCACA
>JALZIX010000104.1 GCA_030860025.1 Actinomycetota bacterium | reverse complement strand
GCCTGCCACTTCGCGTCGGGCGGGTACGTGTCGGTGGCCCGCAATGCGGCGCAGTGGACCCGGGCCCAGGCCGAGGTCGCCGGCTGGCGGGAGTGGGGGTTCGGCGAGGACCACATGCGCTTGCTGTCCGCGGCCGAAGCCTCGGAACGGTTGGGCGCCAGCCGTGTGCTCGGCGGCACGTTCACTCCGCACTGCGCCGCGCTGCATCCCTCGCGGCTGGTGCGGGGCCTCGCCGAGCTGGTGCGGGGTTTGGGCGTGCGAGTGCACGAGGGCACCCCTGTGTACGAAATCCTCCGCGGGCGGGCCACAACGGCGCAGGGTGATGTCACGGCGGCGGTGGTCGTACGGGCCACCGAGGGCTTCACCGCGCAGTTGCCCGGGCTGCGGCGGGCGGTCGTGCCGATGTACTCGCTCATGGTTGCCACCGAGCCGCTGTCGGACGGTCAGATGGACGAGATCGGGCTCCGGCAGCGGGAGACGTTCAGCGACAAGCGGCACCTGCGCATCTACGGCCAGCGCACCGCCGACGGGCGCCTTGCCTTCGGCGGCCGCGGCGCTCCGTACCACCTTGGTTCCAGGGTGCGGCCGAGCTTCGACCGCGACCCTCGGGTCCATGAGATGTTGCGCGGCGTTCTGCGGGATCTGCTGCCCGCCGTCGAGGGGGCTGCCTTCACTCACGCCTGGGGCGGCAACCTGGGGATCCCGCGGGACTGGTACCCGTCGCTGTCCTACGACCGGGCGACCGGCCTCGCGCACGCCGGTGGTTACGTGGGTGACGGTGTGGCCACGGCCAACCTCGCCGGCCGCACTCTGGCCGATCTGATCACGGGCCAGCAATCGGACCTGGTGACGCTGCCGTGGCTGTCGCGCCAGTCGCCGAAGTGGGAGCCCGAGCCCTTGCGCTGGATCGGGATCAACGCCGTGACGCGCTTGTTTGCCCGGGCCGATCGCACCGAGGCCCGAACGGGGCGTCCTTCCCGTACGGCCTCCGCGTTCTGGAAGCTGCTCGGCCACTGACCGCGCATCGCCGGGGCCGGTTTGGCTGGTCAGAGCCGGCGCGGGGACACCGGCTGGGCCGAGGATTGACTCAGAACTACCCCCGTACTACTCCTCTGGCCTGGCCGTTCCGTCGGCGCAGGCCGACTCCAATCCACCCGGACCTCGTCGAAGATGATCCTGGAGGGGGGATAGGGGATAGAGGACGGCGAAATGCTCTATGTCATGCCGATGCTGACTTCGAGCAGGGCATAGTGCAGCAGGCCGTAGGCCACTCCGAACCCGATCGCGCCATAGATCGCGCTGCCGAGCATTGCCGGCCGCGCGGCAGTCGTAGCGACAGCGACCAGGTCAGGACGAAGAACAGTGCGGCCGCGGCGGTGAATCGGGCTGCTGCGCCGTACATCGGGGTCAGCTCCGCGTTGGACAACTCCACCGCGACGAAGTCGCTGCCGCCGATCAGTACCGCCCCGGCGAACGCCGCAAGCGTGAGTCGATCGGGTGCGGCGCGGCCAGGCATCGCGTGAAGATACGCCGCGGAACGGGCCGAGCGGCCCAGACGTCGTCTCGGGTGTCAGGGCAGCATCCGCACCAGTTGGTCAGTCCCGTTCATCGCTCCATTTTGCGCTCTCAACCGCTCCCCCAGGACGGCTGCGGCGGAGCGGTGCCGTCCGGGCGCGAGCAGGTTCTGCACCGTGTCTCGGATACGCTCGGGCGACGCGGTCTTCGGTAGAACGCGAGCGGCGCCCTGCCGTTGCACCGACTGCCCGATCATCTTCTGGTCGAGCATCGGGTGCATCGGCATGACGAGCAGAGGCAGGTCGTGGCTCAGAGCTCGCATGGTCGTGGCGTGACCTCCGTGACCGATCACGAGTCGCACGAACGGCATGACCTGTGCATGGGGCAAGAGGCGGTGCACCTCCACGTTGTCCGGCACCCGCAGCGGGCCAGGGTCGACGGCCTCGCCGGTGGTCACGATGGCATGCAGGGGCAGCGGGGCGAGGGCGTCGAGGATGCGCTGAAGCGCTCGGTCCTGGCCAGGGAAGTATGTCGTGCTGAGACTGACCAGGACGTCTGCGCCCGGTTCGTCGGCGCGACCGCGCGCAGGTATCGGGGCTTCCTGCACCACACCGATGTGGCGCACCGATGCGGGCAAGTCCTGGTCCTGAGCGGGATCGAGCCCGCGGTCGGAGGCGACCAGGTGCAGATCGGCGCCGGCCCACAGCTGCCGCGGGTTCTGACCGCGAACGCGGGCAATGGCGCCGATTGGTCCACGGCTCCAGACGTGGGTCAGGTAGCGGTAGTAGGTGTGCGCAAGAACGGCGCGTCGCAGGCCGGCGCGTTCGGCTGCCGCGAGCGCACCCAGGCTCATGCAGTCGATGACGACGAGGTCGGCCGGCTGCCGCGTGAGGTCCTCCAGCAGGTCCACACCCGGTCCTGGGTCGGTGAACATGGCGAAGATGCGGGCAGGCCCGGACAGGCTTGACGTCGGCTCGGTCGAGGACCACGACCGGGCGTGGGTGTAGGGCGCGAAGGCGAAGCCGGCCGCCTCGATGGTCCAGCGCTGCTGCGCGTGCCCGAGGAAGCGGGCTGCGTGTCCGCGAGCCGTGAGTTCTGTGGCCAGGCCCAGTGCCGGCGGCAGATTGCCGCCACCGTCCCACGTGACGAACAAGACGTCTGCCATGGGCTCTCCTATCCCGGGGTCAGCATTGTGTACACCAACTTCACTCAGTAGAGTTATACTCTACCGAGTGGTGCGACGCTAGAGTTTCCTTCGTGACCGAGGCGAGACCGCGCTCCACCTACCGGCAGCTGCAAGCGAAGATGACGCGCGAGCGCATTGTCGACGCCGCTCGCGCTTTGATGGCGGAGCGGGGCTGGGCCGGCACGACCATCGATGCGA
>JALZIX010000087.1 GCA_030860025.1 Actinomycetota bacterium | reverse complement strand
GTACCCGCCACGTACGTGCGGACGAGGAGCCGGCCGGCTCCACTGATCTGAGGAGTTTGCACACATGGGTCGAGGACGAGGTATATCGCTGTTCACTCTCATCTACCTGGCGATCGGCGTGGTGGTTGCCCTCACCAAGGGCTACAACACGTTCACCAGCTTCTCCGAGGTGCTCTCCTTCATCATCGCCGTCATCCTGTGGCCGGCCGTTCTCTTCGGTGCTGACCTGCGCGTCAACGTGGGGGCGCTGGCCGCTTGAAGCTCCACGGGTAGCCAGCTGAGTCCATGACCACGGTCATCCTGTTCCGGCACGGCCGTACCGAGGCAAATGCAAACGGATTGCTCGCAGGTTGGACTCCTGGGGTCGCTCTGGATGAGACCGGTCGTGGGCAGGTCAGCGCTGCGGCTGAGCGGCTGCGCGCGGTCCCGCTGGCTGCCGTGGTCTCGAGCCCCCTGCAGCGCTGCCAGGAAAGCGCGCAGGCGATCGCCGAGGGACGGGTTGGGATCGAGATACAGAGTGACGACCGGCTCGGCGAGTGCCGGTACGGCGATTGGACCGGGCAGCCGCTCAAGACCCTCGCCAAGGATCCGATCTGGCATGTGGTCCAGCAGCACCCCTCCGCCGCGGTCTTTCCTGGTCCTGACGGAGAGGGGCTGGCTCAAACGTCGGCGCGGGCCGTTGCCGCCGTGCGCGAGTGGAACAGTCGTCTCGGGCCGGAGGCCACCTGGCTTGCCTGCAGCCATGGTGACGTGATCAAGGCGGTACTGGCTGACGCGCTCGGGATGCACCTGGACATGTTCCAGCGGCTCACGGTGGAACCGGGATCGGTCTCGGTGATCGTCTATACACCGACGCGCCCCTTCGTCCTGCGTAGCAATGACATCGGGGGCGACCTGTCCGGACTGATTCCACGGAAGAAGCGGCGCGGCAAGCGCCGTCGCTCGGCCGGTGACGGCCCTGTCGGCGGCGGCGATTCCTACCGGGCCTCCGCGTAAACTCGCGCCATGAGTCGGCAGCTGTACGTGTTCGACCGCCCTCAGCGGTTCGTGGCGGGCACGGTCGGGCAGCCGGGTGAGCGCACCTTCTACCTCCAGGTGAGCGATGGCCCACGGACTGTCAGCGTTTCCCTCGAGAAGACCCAGGTGATCGTCCTTGCCGACCGGATGAGCGAGTTGCTCGACGAGGTGGCCACCCGTCAGAGTGCAGTGGTCTCGCCCGAGGCGGTGGTCAGCGACCTGGATCCGTTGCACAGTCCGGTCGATGAGGAGTTCCGGGTCGCCGCAATGGGCTTGGCCTGGGACGCCGACAGCGCGGCCGTTGTCATCGAGGCGGTTGCCGGCGGCGACAGTGACGAGCCGGTCGACGAGGATCAGATCCTTTCCGACGATGACGATGGGCCCGACGCGCTACGAGTGAAGATCACGCCGGTGGCCGCTCGGGCGTTCGTGGACCGGGCCCGCCTGGTTGTCTCGGCCGGTCGCCCGCCGTGCCCATTGTGTTCGCTCCCGTTGGACGCCGATGGTCACGTCTGTCCGCGGCAGAACGGTTACCGACGCTGAGCCTGCACAGCGACGAAAGCCGTGGCGAGGTGACCGCCCTGGACGAGTCGCAGGCGTTGGGGCTGCTCAGAACCGGAACGATCGAGATCACCGGCCGACTCGTGGATGCCAGCAACGTGACGTTGCTCGCCGAGATCAGCACGGACGACGAGATCGCGGAATGCGTCTACAAGCCGATCGCCGGAGAGCGTCCCCTCTGGGATTTCCCGGACGGGACGCTGGCCGGACGCGAGGTGGCCACGTACTTGGTCTCCGCGGCCACAGGATGGCAGGTCGTTCCGCCGACCGTGCTGCGCGAAGGCCCCTTCGGCTCCGGCATGGTGCAGTTGTGGATGGACGGCGACCCCACGGTCGACCTTCTGGAACTGGCCCGCTCCGACCGACCGGCGTTGCGCCGGATGGCTGTGCTCGACGTGGTGGTCAACAACGCCGACCGCAAAGGCGGCCATCTCATCCCGATGCCGAACGGCCATGTGTACGGGGTCGATCACGGCATCTGCTTCTCGACTCAGCCAAAACTACGCACGCTCCTATGGCGGTGGGCAGGTCGGCCACTTCCCGAGGAGGCAGTTGAGGTCCTCGAACGACTCTCGACCGAGTTGTCCGGCGAGCTCGGTGCTGCGCTCGAGGAGCACCTCACGGGGAGCGAAGTGAAGCAGACCCGCCGCAGGGTAGCGACCCTGTTGCACACCGGGGTTCATCCCGAACCCTCCGGGGAATGGCCCGCCTTGCCCTGGCCGCCGATCTGATCTTCGTCTGCCTCACGGATTGTCGCGAGCTCCTCGAGTGGGGTTTGTCGCCGCTGCAGCAGGACGACCGCCGTCACGACTGCGAGTGCGCCAAACAGCTGAAGCGCTCCGAGCCGGTCACCGAACAGAGTCACTCCGATCAGAACGGTGGAGACCGGCTCGACACAAGAAATGATCGATGCGGACGCTGCTCCGATCAGGCGCATGCCTGCAAAAAAGGTGGTGAGTGCAAAGGCGGTGGCGACTAGACCCAATGCCCCGGCCCATAACCATCCCGCGGGCTCGAAATCGAGGGTGGGCCCACCAGTTATGAGGTTGATCACGAGGTAGGTCACCAAGGCGCCGGTGCACACAAAGGCACTCAACAAAATCCGGTCGAAACTCTCGTCTACAGCCGCACCCACGAGGATGTAGGTCGCGTACGCGAGGGCGGCCCCCAATCCCAGAGCAATGCCGAGCGGATGCAGAGCGGCAGTACCGCTGCCCGACAACACGACTGCGACTCCGGCCAAGGCCAGGACGAGAGCCAGCAGCCGCCCCGGTGTGGCCCGTTCCTTGCGCCTGGCCAACAGCACGATGAAGACGATGACCGGGAAGGTGTAGAGCAGCAGGGTGGTAAGACTCGGGCCGTTGTACGGCAGCGCGGCGAAGTAGAGCGCCGACTGGGTGGCGTAGCCGACACCGCCCATTGCCAGACCGATCATTGCCAACCGCCGGTTGGGAAGCGCCAGTCTGCGCACGACCACAATCGCCCACAGGGCGATTGCCGCGACGACGAAGCGGATCAGCAGCAACTCCGGCAAACCCATTCCTGTGTCGTAGGCAGCGTCGGCCAGGAAGGGCAGCAGAGAGAAGGCTAGCGCCGAGGCAAGACACAGCAGAACCCCTCGCGCGGCCGGGCGAAGCCGCCGCGGTCTCTCGTTGGAATGGGGTGGCATCTGTTGGGGCGTGCTTCGAGTAGTGATCCGGCGAGCCTATTCACGTCCGTTCGGGCGGCTACGGCGGTCATCAGACAGGGCTTGCGCGCTGTTCGTCGCGGCGAACTAACCTCGCTGCATGCGCCCCTGGCCAGCCCCTGCCGTCCCGCGCCTGCCCGGTGCGGGGCAGGCGCTGAGGCTGTACGACACAGCGACGCGGGAGGTGCGTCCGACCGCCCCCGGGCGTACAGCGCGGATGTATGTCTGCGGGATTACGCCGTACGACGCCACCCACCTCGGGCACGCCGCGACCTACCTTGCCTTTGACCTCGTCCACCGAGTCTGGCTCGATGCCGGCCATGAAGTTGCCTTCGTGGAGAACGTGACCGACATCGACGACCCCCTGCTGGAACGTGCGAGCCGGGACGGCGACGACTGGATGGTTCTGGGCATGCGCGAGACGGCGCTGTTCCGGGAAGACATGCAGGCCCTCCGGGTCCTGCCGCCTCGTGACTACGTCGGCGCCGTCGAATCGATCCCAGCGATCGCGCAGTTGGTCGACAAACTGCTGACTGCGGATCAGGCCTACGTCTTGGACGATGGCACGGGGGACATCTACCAAGACGTCGGTCAGGCAACGCGATTCGGGTACGAGTCCGGCTACGACGAGCAGACCATGCTGACTTTGTCCGCGGCTCGTGGCGGCGACCCCGACCGAGCCGGGAAGCGGAACCCACTCGACCCGTTGATCTGGCGCGGTGCGCGAGAGGGTGAGCCCTCCTGGGAGGGGCCACGCGGACCTGGCCGTCCGGGTTGGCACATCGAGTGCGCGGAGATCATCCTCGACCGCCTCGGTGACCGCATCGACGTGCAGGGGGGCGGGAGCGACCTCGCCTTTCCGCATCATGAGATGACCGCTCTGCACGCGGAGACGCTGACCGGGTCATGGCCGTTGGCTCGGCACTACGTCCACGCCGGCATGATCGGGTTGGCCGGGGAGAAGATGAGCAAGAGCCGAGGAAATCTGGTCTTCGTCTCCCGGTTACGCGGAGACGGCGTCGACCCCATGGCGATCAGGCTTGCACTCCTGTCGGGTCACTACCGCGAGGACCGGGCTTGGGGTCGTGGGTTACTGAGCACGGCAGAGGATCGCCTGGCCGCCTGGCGGCACGCGGTGTCCCTGCCCACCGGACCGGCGGCAGGCAACCTGCTCGTGACGTTACGCAGACAACTGTCCGACGACCTTGACACTTCCAACGCGCTAGCTGCGGTGGACCGCTGGGCCGCCATGGCGTTTCGCCGCGAGGGATCCGACCCGGACGCACCGAGCCAGGTCGCCTCCATGGTCGACGCGCTGCTCGGGGTTCGGCTATGACGCGATGAGTGAGCGGACCTTCTTGCTGCGTACCCGTGTTGTGCGCGAAGCTGCCGAGCAATCACTGGCCGCGGCGGCTACCCGGTCGAGTGAAAGCGCTGGTCGCGCCCGCCGCGAGGCGCCGGACCAGTTCCGTACGGCCTTCGAGCGTGATCGTGATCGGATCCTGTTCACCAAGGCCTTTCGACGGCTCAAGCACAAGACGCAGGTCTTCCTCAACCCGGAGGGCGACCACTTCGTCACCCGGCTGACCCATACGCTGCAGGTCACCCAGGTAGCCCGCTCGCTGGCCGCGGCGCTCGGTCTGAATGAAGTCCTCGCCGAAGCGATCGCGTTGGGCCACGACGTCGGCCATTCCCCGTTCGGGCACATCGGCGAGGACGCGCTGTCGCCCTACGTCGAGGGAGGCTGGCACCACGCCGCGCAGAGTGTCCGCATCTTCAAGGTCCTGGAGGACGTGAACTTGAGCGCCGAGGTCTTGGATGGCATCCGCGCCCACTCCTGGAAGATCTCACCGCCGCCGGCCACTGCCGAGGGGACGTGCGTCCGGTACGCCGACCGGATCGCGTACCTCTCGCACGATGCGCTCGACGCCGTCCGCGCCGGCCTGTTGACCGAGAATGATTTCCCGGACGACGTCCGGGACCGTTTCGGCCACCCTGGATCGGAGATGGTCGGGTCGATGATCGACGCGGTGGTGACCAACAGCGTGCAGGGCGACACGGTCACCATGTCCGCTGCCGACCTCGCCGTCATGTCGGATTTCCGGGACTTCATGTTCGAGCGGGTGTACTTCAGCGAACACCACCTCGATCACAAGGCCGAGGCGATCACGATCATCCGTGCCCTGGTCGACCTGCATAGCGCCAAGCCCGATCTGATGCCGGCGACCTACCGCGACCACGGCACTGACACCTTGAGCCAGGCGGTCGACTACGTCGCGGGGATGACTGACCGGTACGCCACGGCAGTTCATGCCCGCCTCTGCGGCTGATCGTCAGAAGACTAGCCGCTCGGCGGTGAGTTCGCTGGGAGTGTCCCCGGTATTGACGGTCGCACTGGGCTCGATCAGGACCACATCCGCCCCGTCGACTGACACCGGCTGGTGCGCCACGCCGCGGGGCACGACGTACATCTGCCCAGGGCCAAGGGTCACGTCGCCAGCTTCCATCTTGATGGTCAGTGAGCCAGCGACTACCAGGAACAACTCATCGGTTTCCGGGTGCGTGTGGCGGGTGAACTCACCGTGGGCCTTCACCACCCGTACGTCATAGTCGTTCATCAGCGCCACGGTGCGCGGTGTCCACGGCTCGTGGAACGTCGCGAGTACGGCGGACAGGTCTACCGGATCGGCCACGGTTCTTACAGCTGCCGACCGCGTCGACGGAGATAGCGCTCGAAGTCCTTAGCGATAGCGTCTCCACTTGCCTGGGACAGGTCCATCTGGGTTGCCTTCTCCTCCAGTGCCCGGACGTACTCGATGACCTCGTCGTCTTCGCTTGCCATCTCGCTCACCGTTCGCACCCACTCCTCGCCCTGCTCGGGCAGTGCGCCCAGCGGGATCCGAAGCTCCAGCACTTCTTCCACGCGCTGCAGCAAGGCAACGGTGGCCTTGGGCGCGGGGGGCTGGGAAACATAGTGCGGCACCGCAGCCCAGAATGAGACGGCTGGCAGCCCGGCTTGCACACAGGCGTTCTGGAACACCCCCACGATGCCCGTCGGCCCTTCGTACCGGGAGGTCTCCAGACCCCAGCGGGCCGCGGACTCGGCGTCATAGGAGGTTCCGGTGACCGGGACCGGCAGGGTGTGCGGGGTGTCGGCCAGCAGCGCGCCGAGCGTGATGACGGTGCTCACGTCCAGTTCCTTGCAGAACTCGATCAGTTCCTCGCAGAACCCGCGCCAGCGCATGTTGGGCTCGATACCGCGGAGCAGGACGAGGTCCCTGGCCGAACCCGGCGGCCGGGCGACGGAGATGCGCGTGGTCGGCCACTCGATCCGCCGACTGACCCCATCGACGTGAGTCACCGTTGGTCGGTTGACCTGGAAGTCGTAATAGTCGTCGGGATCCAGTGCAGCCAGCGGAGTCGCGTCCCAGATGAGTTCCAGGTGCTCGACGGCTCCGCTTGCCGCGTCTCCGGCGTCGTTCCAGCCCTCGAAAGCTGCCACGACCACCGGCTCGGAGAGCTCGGGTAGGGAGTCGGAGACTGTCACCTGGCAAGCCTACGTCGCTCCCACCTGACCAGCGCAGGTCGTTGCGCGCAACTCTCAGAGTGTCGATCGGTAGCCTTGCGGTGTGGACGACCGAGGGCTATTGGCGACCCTGAGCCAGCGCGTCGTGGTCAGCGACGGGGCGATGGGCACGATGCTGCAGGCCTGTGAGCTGAGCCTCAAGGACTTCGACGATCTTGAGGGTTGCAACGAAATCCTCAACGTCACCCGGCCGGATGTGGTGCGTGGAATCCACGACGCGTTCTTCGACGCAGGTGCGGACACCATCGAGACGAACACGTTCGGGGCCAACTGGGCCAACCTCGCCGAATACGACATCGCCGACCGAATCGAGGAACTGGCCCGCGCCGGGGCGGTCATTGCTCGTGAGGCGGCCGATGCGTGGTCGACTCCTGAGCGTCCCCGCTGGGTCCTCGGGTCGGTCGGCCCGGGCACGAAGCTCCCCACACTCGGGCACACCACCTACCGCCATCTTCGCGAGACCTATCAACAGCAGGCACGCGGGATGCTCGACGGTGGAGTCGACGCGATCATCGTCGAGACGATCCAGGATCTGCTTCAGGCGAAGTCGGCCATCATCAGCGCGCAGCGAGCGATGTCGGAGGCCGGCCGCAGCGTTCCGATCATCACCCACGTCACCGTAGAGACCACGGGCACCATGCTGCTCGGCTCCGAGATCGGTGCCGCGCTGACCGCTCTCGAGCCGTTGGGCATCGATCTGATCGGTCTGAACTGTGCGACCGGCCCGGCCGAGATGAGCGAGCATCTGCGACACCTGTCCCGGCATGCGCAGATCGACATCTCCTGCATGCCCAACGCGGGTCTGCCGCAGCTCGGCCCGCACGGTGCGGTCTACCCGCTGACCGTGGACGAGTTGGCTTCCGCGCTTTCCGCGTTCGTCACGGAGTTCGGGACCAGGCTGGTCGGAGGGTGCTGTGGCACGACGCCCGAACACATCCGCGCTGTCGTGGCCGCGGTCAATGGCCTGAACCCGGCGCTACGCCGGCCGCGACGTGAACCGAGCGTGTCCTCGCTCTATCAGGCGGTTCCCTTCGAGCAGGACGCCAGCGTCCTGGTGATCGGGGAGCGGACCAACGCCAACGGCTCGCGGGCCTTCCGCGACGCGATGCTCGAAGAGCGCTACGACGACTGCATCGAGATCGCCCGTGGCCAGATTCGGGATGGTGCGCACCTACTCGACCTGTGTATCGACTATGTGGGACGCGACGGCGCCGAGGACATGCGCCGGCTGGCAAGCCGGCTGGCCACCGCCTCGACGCTGCCGCTGGTGCTGGACTCGACCGAGGCAGCGGTGATCGAGGCCGGTCTGGAGATGCTGGGTGGGCGCTGCGTCGTCAACTCGGTCAACTTCGAGGACGGCGAAGGCCCCGGTTCCCGGTTCGCCAAGATCATGCCGATCGTCAAGGAGCACGGCGCGGCCGTGGTGGTGATGTGCATCGACGAGGACGGCCAGGCTCGTACGGCCGACTGGAAGGTGCGCGTCGCGTCCCGAACCATCGACACCCTCATCGATGAGTGGGGAATGAAGGTCAGCGACATCATCGTCGACACGCTCACTTTCCCGATCGCCACCGGCCAGGAGGAGACCCGGCGCGACGGCATCGAGACGATCGAGGCGATCAAGCAACTCAAGCGTCGTTATCCAGGCGTGCAAACCACCCTCGGCGTGTCCAACGTCTCCTTCGGTCTCAACCCGGCGGCTCGGCAGGTGCTCAACTCGGTCTTCCTCAACGAGTGCCAGAACGCCGGCCTGGACTCGGCGATCGTGCACGCCTCCAAGATCCTGCCGATGAACAAGATCCCGGAGGAACAGCGCAACGTCGCGCTCGACCTGGTCTACGACCGGCGCCGGGCGGGGTACGACCCGCTGGCCCGCTACCTGGACCTGTTCGAGGGCGTGGACATGGCCGCGGCCCGGCAGACCCGGGCCGAGGAGCTGGCCGGCCTCCCGCTGGGGGAGCGCCTGCAGCGCCGGATTGTCGATGGCGAGCGCAATGGCTTGGAAGCGGACTTGGACGAGGCGCTCACAACCAAGCCGGCGCTGGAGATCGTCAACGAAGACCTGCTGAACGGCATGAAGACCGTCGGCGAGCTCTTCGGATCCGGCCAGATGCAGCTTCCCTTCGTCTTGCAGTCAGCAGAGGTCATGAAGGCGTCGGTCGCCTACCTCGAACCGCACATGGAGGCCACCGACGACACCGGCGGAAAGGGCAAGATCGTCCTGGCTACGGTCAAGGGCGACGTCCACGACATCGGCAAGAATCTGGTCGACATCATCCTGTCCAACAACGGCTACACGGTGGTCAACCTGGGCATCAAGCAGCCCATTGCGACGATCATCGACGCCGCCCAGGAACATCGCGCCGACGTGATCGGCATGTCCGGGCTGCTGGTGAAATCCACGGTTATCATGAAGGAGAACCTGGAGGAGTTGAACTCCCGGGGGATCTCCGAGGACTACCCGGTCCTCCTCGGCGGTGCGGCCCTCACCCGGGCCTATGTCGAGCACGATCTGGCCGAGATGTACAACGGGGACGTCCACTACGCCCGCGACGCGTTCGAGGGCCTGCGGATGATGGACACCATCCTGACCCGTCGACGCGGCACCGTACCGGACTCGGCCATGCCCAGCGATCCCAAGGAGGATCTGGCCGAGCAACGAAAGGCCGAGCGCAAAGCCCGTCGGGAACGCTCACTGCGGATCGCGGCGGAACGCGCTGCGAACGCCGAACCCGAGGAGCCCTTCGTGGGCCGCTCGGACGTGGCGACCGACAATCCGGTCCCCGAACCTCCGTTCTGGGGTACCCGGGTGGTCAAGGGCATCGCGCTGGCCGAGTACGCGTCCATGATCGACGAGCGAGCCACCTTCCTGGGGCAATGGGGACTGCGGGCCGCACGCAGTGGTGACGGACCGAGTTACGAAGAGCTCGTCGAGACCGAGGGTCGGCCGCGATTGCGGTACTGGCTGGACCGCTTCGCGACCGAGGGTGTCCTCGAGGCAGCAGTTGTCTACGGTTATTACCCGTGCGTGAGCAGCGGGGACGACCTGATCGTGCTGGACGACGCCGGTGCCGAGCAGACCCGGTTCACCTTCCCGAGGCAACGCCGTGAGCGGCGGCTGTGCATGTCGGACTTCTTCCGCTCCAAGGACTCCGGCGAGGTCGACGTGATCGCCTTCGACATTGTCACGATGGGAAACCGAATCAGCGAGTACGCCAACGAACTGCTCGCGAAGAACGCCTATCGGGACTACCTGGAGGTGCACGGCTTGTCCGTACAGCTCACCGAGGCGTTGGCCGAGCGCTGGCACCAGCGGGTCCGCGCGGAGCTCCGCTTCCCGGACGGATCCACCGCAGCCGCCGAGGACCCGGAGGACCTGGAGGAGTTCTTCAAGTTGGGTTACCGCGGCGCGCGGTTCGCATTCGGCTACCCGGCCTGCCCGAATCTCGAGGACCAGCAGCAGCTCGTCGAACTGCTGGAGCCTGCTCGGATCGGCGTCGAGCTGTCCGAGGAGTTCCAGTTGCATCCGGAGCAGTCGACCTCAGCCATGATCGTGCACCATCCCGAGGCCAAGTACTTCAACGCTCGATGAGCTTCTCCCAGCTACCGGCCGCGGTGCTGTTCGACCTCGACGGGACCCTGATCGACAGTGAGCCGCTGTGGTTCGAGGCCGAGCGGCTACTCGCTGCGGATTACGGGCAGTCGTGGTCAGCGCAGGACGCCCAGCAGTTGGTCGGCTGGTCGTTGTGGGATTCCGCGACCTTCTTCCGGGAGCGGATCGGGGTCGATCTGCCGCAGCCGGTGATCATCGATCGAATGCAGTCACATGTCCGGGCCGGTGTGGAGGCTGCACCGCTCTGGCGCCCGGGCGCGGTGGAACTCCTGGCCGAGGTCCGTGCAGCGGGGGTGCCGACCGGACTGGTCACGATGTCGTATCGCGAGCTGACCGACGCTGTCGTGGCCGCGCTGCCCGACGGGTCCTTCCAGGCCGTGGTCAGCGGCGACGAGGTCACCCGTGGCAAGCCGCATCCAGAGCCGTATCTGTTAGCCGCTGAACGCCTCGGCGTGGACCCCCTGTGCTGCGTGGCGATCGAGGACTCGGTGACCGGTGCGACATCGGCTCGTGACGCCGGGTGTGCAGTCCTCGTCGTTCCGGCGGCTGCTCCGGTCGACGGGCTGATTGGGGTAACCCGCCGGCTGAGCTTGCGCGGGATGACAGTGGCCGGTCTGATCGAAGTCCTACAGGCTCACCGCAGCACTCAGTCGGGCTCGCCGCTCGGATCGTCAACCGGTGTTACCGCAACCGGATAGGGCGGTGGAGTGCCGCCGAAGGCCGGGCACAGAGCCTGGAAATCACACCAGGCACACAAGCGGCTCGGGCTTGGCCGAAAGTCCTGCCGCTCGATGCCCGCCTGGATCGCAGCCCAGATCGCTCGCAGGGTTCGCTCGAAACGGTCCAGCTCCTCTGCCTCGGGGACGTAGCTGAGCATGTCCTTGTCCCCGAGATAGAGCAGCCGCAGCTGGCGCGGAACCACCCCGCGGGTGCGGTAGAGCACCAGCGCATAGAACTTCATCTGGAACAGCGCCTTGGCCTCGTACGCCTCCCTTGGAGTGACGCCGGTCTTGTAGTCCACCACCCGAAGGTCGCCGTCGGCCGTGGCGTCCAGGCGGTCGATGATCCCGCGCAGCACCGGACCGTTGCCGAGGTCGAACTCGACCGTGAGTTCACGTCCGACTGGCTGGATCCGGGTCGGATCCTCGAGCGTGAAGTAGGAGTCCAGCAGATCGCCGGCCGAGCTCAGCCAGCGCCCGATCACGTCATCATCGGTGTCGGGATCGATATCGGGAAGGTCGGTGCCGACAGAGACGTCCAAGTCCGGTTGGGAGGTGGCCGCGCGATCGCGCAGTTCGGTGACGATCTGCCTAAGGACGGGTTCGGCTGCGCTCAGCTTGGTCCACTCATGCGCGACCATCGCCTTGGCCGCCTCGGCCGTCCGAGCGGCCGTTGGGAGGTCGTACAGGCGCTCCAGAACCGCGTGCACGAGAGTCCCCCTGGCCGCGGCCGCTGAAGGACGCTGGGGGAGTCGGTCGATCGTGCGCAGCCGATAGAGCAGCGGGCAGGCCTTGAAGTCCGCGGCGCGGGACGGTGACAGCGACCGAGTCCGCGATTCGGCGGTGAACGGGGTGATCTCGATGCTCACAGTCGAAGACTAGGTGTGCCTTCCGACAATCCGCGGACGCAACACACAGGGTCGGCTCCGTACCATCGATCCGGTGTCTGAGCCCCCAGCAGTACCCGGCTCCGAACCCTCCGCCGCCCGCCGGCACTTCGCAGTGGGAGATCGGGTTCAGCTGACCGACCCCAAGGGACGCCTGCACACGGTGGTGCTCGAGCCCGGCAAGTCGTTCCATACCCACCGGGGTGCCATCTCGCACGACGACCTGATCGGCCATGATGAGGGCCGGGTGGTGATGTCGACCTCGGGTACCGGGTACTTGGCCCTGCGGCCGTTGTTGGCCGACTACGTGATGTCCATGCCCCGCGGGGCCCAAGTCATCTACCCCAAGGACAGCGCGCAGATTCTGATGATGGGGGACATCCATCCAGGCGCCAGAGTGCTGGAGGCCGGCGTGGGTTCCGGTGCGTTGACCTGCTCACTCCTTCGGGCGGTCGGGCCGACCGGTGCGGTGATCTCGTACGAGCGGCGTGCCGAGTTCGCCGAGGTGGCCAAGGAGAACGTCGCTCGGTTCTTCGGCTCGGTGCCGCCCTACTGGGACCTGCGTCACGGTGACCTCGTCGAGGTCGCGAACCACGGCGAACCGGAAGTGGACCGGGTTGTGCTGGACATGCTCGAGCCGTGGCAGGTGTTACCGGCGATCGGCACCGTCCTTCGGCCAGGGGGAGTGCTGATCGGGTACGTGGCCACGGTGCCCCAACTCTCCACTCTGGTCGAGGCGATCCGCGCCGACGGGTCCTATGCCGAGCCGGCAGCCATGGAGACATTGGTACGGGCCTGGCATGTCGTGGGCCTTGCCGTACGCCCGGAGCACCGGATGGTCGGCCACACCGCGTTCCTGGTCACCGCGCGTCGGCTCGCTCCCGGGACCATCTTGCCGACCCGCCAGCGCCGGGCGACCGGCGCCAACCGTCAGGGATCTAGCGCAGGAAGGTGAACAGGCGCCGGTCCAGGTGGAGAGGCTCGGGCTGACCGAGAAACCGGGTGGCACCAACGCCTGCCGAGGAATCCGGCCACGTTCGGTAGGCCAACTCCGCGCAGCCGACCTCGCCAAACCACTCCCGGATCTGCGCGCCAAGGTCGCGATCCTCCCGGCCCCGGCTCCACACCACCGTCGCACCTGAGCAGCAGAACTGAGGCAGGGCGCGGATCGTCGTGTGGATGTCCTCGTCGGCGATGTTGCCGAAGATCCCGACGAGCAGGACAAGGTCAGCGGGAACAGCTCCCAGGTACGAGCGCGTCTGGCCGGCATCGACGGTACGAACCTCGACTGCCGCCAACCCTGCCTCGGCGGCGCGGCGGCGCGCCTGATCGGCGATACCACGATGTGCTTCCAGCAGGATGGCCTCGACCCGGTCGGCATCCTCACGGACGGCCAGCACGTCCAGGAGATCACGACCGTCGCCGGAACACGCGCTGAGGGCACGGAACGGCCCGGGCCTGGCATCCAGGGCGTCCCGGATGTGGTCCTGCACGGCAACAAGACGACGGGAGAGAGCCGACTCCGGGTCGTCGTAGGCCCGGTGCCAGGCGATGTAGTCCCTCAACCCGCGCTGAGGCGGCTCGGCCATGCCGTGTTATCGGTTGATCTTGGGGAGCACGTCGCGGCCGAAGGTCTCGATCCATTCCCGCTGGTTGCGGCCGACGTTGTGCAGATAGACCCGGTCGAAGCCGAGGTCGACGAACCTCTGGATGTAGGAACGGTGCTCGTCGGGGTCGGCGGAGACGACCATTCGACCTTTGAAATCCTCAGCCCTGACCAGCTTGGCCATCT
>JALZIX010000067.1 GCA_030860025.1 Actinomycetota bacterium | reverse complement strand
ACCTGCCGATGATCCCGGAGGCGGCGATCGCGATGCTCGCCTGCGCGCGGATCGGGGCGCCGCATTCGGTGGTGTTCGGCGGGTTCTCACCGGACAGCCTGCGCAACCGGATCGACGACTGCGGCTCGCGGTTTGTGATCACCTCCGACGGGGGCTACCGGCGTGGCTCGGCAAGTGCGCTGAAGTCCAACGTCGACGCTGCCGCCGATGCTGAAGGGTCACCGGTCGAGCGAATCCTGGTCGTACGACGTACCGGCCAGGACGTCGAGTGGAACGACGAGCGCGACCTCTGGTGGCACGAGGTCGTCGACAGGCAACCGGATACCCACGAGCCGCAGTCCTTCGACGCCGAACACCCGCTGTTCATCCTCTACACATCGGGGACCACGGCGAAGCCCAAGGGAATCCTGCACACCTCCGGCGGCTATCTCACCCAGACCTCGTACACCCACCACGCCGTGTTCGATCACAAGGCAGACACCGACGTTTACTGGTGCACCGCCGACATCGGCTGGGTCACTGGGCACAGCTACATCGTGTACGGGCCGATGTCGAATGCTGCGACGCAGGTGATGTACGAGGGAACTCCGGACACCCCGCACAAGGGTCGGTTCTGGGAGTTGGTGCAGAACTACGGGGTGACGCTGCTCTACACGGCCCCGACTGCGATCCGGACATTCATGAAGTGGGGTGCCGACATCCCCGAGAAGTTCGACCTGGCCTCGCTGCGCCTGCTGGGCAGCGTCGGCGAACCGATCAACCCGGAAGCCTGGATGTGGTACCGCGAGCACATCGGCGGCAACCGGTGCCCGATCGTGGACACCTGGTGGCAGACCGAGACCGGCGCCATCATGATCAGTCCGTTGCCAGGGGTCACTTCGACTAAGCCAGGCTCGGCGATGCGGGCATTGCCGGGCGTCTGCGCCGATGTAGTGGACGAGTCCGGCAAGCCGGTACCCGACGGGGGCGGCGGCTATCTGGTCCTGAGCGAACCGTGGCCGGGGATGTTGCGCACCATCTGGGGGGACGACGAACGGTTCAAGGAGACTTACTGGTCGCGCTATGCCGATCAGGGCTACTACTTCGCCGGCGATGGGGCGAAGAAGGACGAGGACGGCGATCTGTGGCTGCTCGGCCGCGTTGATGACGTCATGAACATCTCCGGTCACCGGATCTCGACCACCGAGGTGGAGTCCGCGTTGGTCTCGCACCCCAAGGTGGCCGAGGCCGCGGTGGTCGGCGCGACCGATCCGACGACCGGTCAGGGCATCGTGGCGTTCGTGATCCTGCGCGGCGGCAACGACGAGGAGGGCGCGGACCTGGTCAAGGAGCTGCGCAACCATGTCGCCAAGGAGATCGGGCCGATCGCAAAGCCGCGGCAGATCATGATCGTGCCCGAGCTGCCCAAGACCCGCTCAGGCAAGATCATGCGCCGGTTGCTGCGCGATGTCGCCGAGCACCGCGATCTGGGAGATGTGACCACGCTGGCCGATCCCACGGTGATGAACCTGATCGGCGAGGGCCTGAAGTCCGACAAGCCCACCGCTGAGGAGTAGTCCAGGGGCTGCCCTGCCGCGACCGCGACCGCGACCTTATTCGCCCTTATGCGCATAACGGCGAGTGGGACCGGGGGCTAGGGTCGGCGGCCGTGTCTGAACTCCGTCGCTCCAGCGCGGCCGCGAAGGATCCGCTCGCCGGCCTGCTGGAGCTCGACGGGGTTGCCGAAGCTGCCGATGAGGCGCGGCGTGCCGTCGACCGGCTCCTGCTCCATCGAGTTCTTCGGCGCCAGATTCCTGCCGTCGCCGCCGAGTCAACCCTGCGTGGAGCCCGGGCCGCGGCTGCGTTGTCGAGGGTAGACATTCCGCTCGCGGAGCTCCGCTCGGCAGAGGCCACAGACCCCGTCGTACGCGGGGCCGTACGTGCGTACGCGGCGCTCGGTCCGATGGTCGCGACCTGGACTCGCGCACCCGGACAAGTGCTGGCCCGACTACATGCCCTTGCTGCCACCGATCTTGTCCCGGCTGATGAACTCGGCCGCCCCCAGGCGCGCCCTGAGGTCGGTCAGCGGCTGAGCGGCCTAGGTCAGCTGGTGTCTGAAGCGACGACAACGCCTGCTGTGGTTCTGGCGGGGGTCGTCCACGGCGAGTTGGCCGGGCTGGCGGCGTTCGGGTCGGCTGACCGCGTGGTTGCCCTGGCCGCAGCCCGGCTCACGCTTCGATCCCGCGGGCTGGACACCAACGCGGTCTCGGTACCCGAGGTGGGCGTCCTGGAGAGCGGCGCGGACTACGAGGCGCTGCTCGCCGGATTCGTCAGCGGAACCCCGGATGGACTCGCGACCTGGCTGCGCTGGTGGGCCGAGGCAGTCGCGCTTGGCGCCACGGAGGGCTTGGCGATCTGTGAGGCACTGGCCCGCTAACCGTGCCGAACCGCACTTTCTCCGGAGAATGTCACTTCTGCACACTGGGGCCACTGGACACAAAGAACGGCGCCCCGCCGAGGCGGGGCGCCGTCAGGGCACGGTGTGCCGGGCTACCAAGCGTGCACCTCTCTAGTCGCGGATCGGTCTGTCTCGCAGAGCCGCTCCGGAGTGCCTCTCGTGGCCGGTCGCGCGTGGGTACCTGGTGTGCCGTGCACGGAGAGACCCACGTAAACGTGAACCAATCCGCACCTATGTTCTACGCCGTGTCCCCGTGTGGCACAAGATCTTCCCCTAAACAAGAGCGAATCCAGATGTCGCCGCCCTCCCCACCGGACAGGATGCGACGGTTCAGTGCGGCGCCAGGGCCAGACCGGTCAGTGAGACCACACCTACCGCGGCGAAGGCGATGACCGCGACGAGAAGCCAGGCGGCGGTCAGCGCAGCCACCGGTACGGCAATCAGCAGGACGGCAATCGGGCCGCTGATGGACAGCGCAGTCCCGATCCGACGGTTGCGGGCCGCCCGGGTGTGTCGCGGCCGGCGGTTCGGAAATCGCGCAGCTTGACCGAACAGCACAGCTGACACGGTGACCGCCAGAACGGCCAACCAGGCAGTCGCGGTCACCAGCGTCGCGGACATGCCGCCCTCAGGCCGGCCGGTCTCTGCGCTTGGCGGCGTACCAGGCGATTCCGGCCACGGCCGCGCCGATCCCGATGGCCGCGCCGGTCACCGCCGGGGCACGACCCGAGCCGAATCTCGATCGCAGGGTCACCGGCTTGGTAAACATCAGGAGCGGCCAACCCCGTTCCAGGGCCACCTTGCGCAGGGCGCGGTCCGCGTTGACCGCGGTCGGGTGTCCGACCACCTCGAGCATCGGGAGATCGGTGACCGAGTCGCTGTAGGCATAGCTCTCGGTCAGGTCGTAGCCGCGCTCTGCGGCGAGGTCCAGAATCGCGGCAGCCTTGTTCGGCCCGTAGACGTAGTAGTCGATCTCGCCGGTGTACTTCCCGTCCTCGGCGACCATCCGGGTCGCGATGACGTGATCAGCCCCCACCATCTCCCCGATCGGGCCGACGACCTCGATTCCGCTACTTGACACGATCACGACGTCGCGGCCCTCGCTGCGATGGGCCTCGATCAGCTCTGCGGCCTCCTCGTACACGAGCGGGTCCATGATCTCGTGCAGGGTTTCCTTGACGATCTCGTTGACCTGCGCGACATCCCAACCCGTACACATTGCGGTGATGTGCTTGCGAAGGCGTTCGATCTGTTCGGCATCGGCGCCCGAGACCATGAACGCGAGCTGGGCGTAGGTCGACTTCATGACCGAGCGGCGGTTGAGCAACCCGTTGTCGAAGAACGGCCGTCCGAACGCCAGCGTGCTCGACTTGGCAATGATCGTCTTGTCAAGATCGAAGAAAGCGGCGGCCCGGCCCACGAGCTGAGTTTAGATCGCGCGGATCGCGGATGCGGCTGCCGCGCCGCGTTTTGCGGGGGCGGGTACACCGCGCGGAAGGGGTCCTCGGAAGCCGGGTCACTACCCACAGAGCGCAACCCCCCCGGGCGGTTGTCCACAATCTGGCGCTGACCCCGCGCTGGGTGGAGCCACCTGCTGAGCTGTGGAGGTGCTCATCTCACCCCAGCCACGTTCGGGGGGCTCCCGCCTGGCCGCTTCACTCTCACCCCAGCCACGTTCGGGGGGCTCCCGCCTGGCCGCCGCACAACGACGCCCTGACCCCGCCATACCCGCCGGCAGCGGCCAGGTGCTGGTTGTCGGTTCCGACTCGGACGTATGCGAGGAGGTCCTCCGGGTCGCGGCGACAACCGGAGTGTCGACCCAGCAGATCGAGGCAGCCGACCTGGCCGAGGTTCCCTGGGCAGAGGCCGGGTTGGTGGTAATCGATGCGACGGCTGTCGACCAGATCAACAACCTGGGCCTGAGCAGACGACCCGGAGTCTTGATCGTCACATCGAGCCCGCCCTCAGTCGCGCTCTGGGCTTCGGCGGTGTCCATCGGTGTCGAGCAGGTGCTCGAGCTGCCGGCCGGACAGGCGTCCCTGATCGAGCGCATGTCCGATGTAGCCAGCGGCTCCGGCCCGCTTGGAGCCATGGTTGCGGTCATTGGAGGCTGTGGCGGAGCCGGCGCGAGCACGCTGGCAGTCGCCCTGGCGCTCAGCGCGGCCCGGGCAGGACGGCGGCCGGTGCTGCTCGGAACTGATCCGTGGGACGGCGGAATCGACATCGTCCTCGGAGCTGAGGACGTACCCGGGCCCAGGTGGCCGGACCTGGCGGAGGTCTCCGGTCGGCTACCCAGCGCGGCTATCCAGGAGGGATTGCCGTACGCGCGCGGGGTGCGGTTCTTGAGTTCGGCTCGCCGGCGGCCTACTGCGGTCGGACTGGCCGCACTGTCAGCCGTTGTGACCGCCGCACGACGAACCGGGGAACCGGTCATCCTCGACCTACCTCGCTGCGCCGGAGCGACGGCACGGTGGCTGCACGAAGTCCTTGATCTTGGTGTCCTGGTGTGCCCGGCGACCGTATCCGGAGCCTTGGCGTCACGTGCGCTTGTGACCGAATTACAGTGGAACGCAGGCAAATCCGGGATCGCCGTCCGGCGTGGGCTCGGTCGGGACATCACCGACGATGCTCTCACCGCAGCCGTCGGACTTCCGGTGCTCGCACGAATTCCGGAGGACCCTCGGCTGCTCACTCGGCAGCAGTACGGCGAGCCCCCAGGGATGCGTCCCCGCAGCGGCCTCGCCAGGACATGTGCCGCCCTGTGGCGGTTGGCCGTACGGACTAGCGCCGTGGCGGCGTGAACGTCGAGGAGGTCGTCGACCGGGTGCGTACCCGGTTGGCGACCCTGGACGAGCCGGCCGGCCGCACCCGGGTGGCCGAACTCGTCAGGGTGGAAGCTGGGGCCTTGATCGACGACGCGGACCTGCTGTCTCTGATCCGCGCGGCCGAGGACGAACTCGTCGGTGCGGGCCCCTTGGAACCACTGCTTCGCCAGCCGGGAGTGACCGACGTACTCGTCAACGGTCCTGCCGAGGTCTGGGTGGAAACCGCTACGGGGCTGGTACGCACGGACGTCCGCTTTCCCGATTCAGCGGCAATCCGACGGCTGGCCCAACGGCTCGCCGCGCTTGCCGGTCGGCGACTCGACGATGCGACTCCCTGGGTGGACGCGACATTGCCGGACGGCAGTCGGCTGCATGCCGTACTCCCGCCCATTGCCCCCGACTCGGCCTACATCTGCCTGCGGGTGCTTGGCCGGCGACGATTCTCCTTCGCCGACCTGCTCGAGACGGCCACGATTCCGGCTGCCGCCGAGGGTCTGCTGCGCGATCTGATCTCCGATCGACGATCCTTTCTGGTCACCGGCGGGACGGGATCGGGTAAGACCACGCTGTTGGGCACCCTGCTCTCCCTAGTGCCGAAGACAGAGCGGCTGGTTCTCGTCGAGGACGCACTCGAGTTGTTCCCCAGCCATCCGCATGTTGTTCGGCTGGTCGCCAGGGCGCCGAACATCGAAGGCGCGGGCGCGGTCACGCTTCGGGACCTGGTGCGGCAGGCGCTGCGCATGCGTCCTGACCGGGTCGTCGTCGGCGAGGTACGCGGCGCCGAGGTGGTGGACCTGTTGTGCGCGCTGAATACCGGACACGAGGGTGGCTGTGGAACGGTCCATGCGAACTCGCCGGCCGAAGTGCCCGCTCGGCTCGAGGCCTTGGCAGCGATGGGTGGCATTGATCGGGCCGCCGTCCACAGCCAGATGGCAGCGGGGCTCGACGCGATCGTGCACGTAGCCAGGGCCGGTAGCCGCAGGATGGTCAGTGAAATCGCCGAAGTAGACCGCCGCGGCTCGCTGCTGCGGGTTCGTCCGGTCTGGTCGTGCTGAGCCAGGCCGGTGTGCTGGGCATGCTCGCCCTGTCCACGCTGGCCTGGCCCGGAGCCGTCGCGGTCTCGAGGCTGCAACGGGTGCTGAGCTGCGCAGCGTCCGGGGCCTCGTCGGACGAAGGCGTCCTTGATCGGATGTCGCGTGGAATTCCGCGGTCTCGAATTCCGCGGTCTCGGCCGCTGCGGATCCTGCTGTGCTGCGGCCTCGTGCTGGCGCTGAGCCAGTTCTGTGCGGTGCCGGTGGCGCTGGCTGCCGTCGCGGTGAGTGTCACGGCTGGTCGCGCGTATCTGCGGGGCCGCAGAAACCGGGCGATCTATGCAGAGGACCACGCCGCGGTGGAAGGCCTCGGCATCCTGGTGGCCGAACTCCGCGCCGGCCAAACGCCGGAGGTTGCACTCGCCACGGCAGGCAGGCACTGCGGAAACCCGGCTGTGGAAGCCGTGCTGAACCGGCTCAGCCGATCAGTGCGGCTGGGTGGTGGTCACTTGGCCCACATGCCGGACTCCGACCATTCGATCTGGCGGGTTCGGCTGATCGCAGGCGTGCGGCTGAGTTCCCAGACCGGCTGCGCTCTGGCAGATGTCATCGCGGCAGTGGAATCCGACCTGGCCGGATCGATCCACCGGCGCGCCGATCTCCAGGCAACGGCTGCCGGTCACCGGGCTACTGTCGCGTTGCTGGCCGGCCTGCCGATCCTCGGCCTCTTGATGGGTAGTGGGATCGGTGCCGAGCCGATTCAACTCCTCACCACGACGCCGATCGGTCACGTCCTGCTGCTCGGCGGCATCACCCTGGAACTGCTCGGGCTCGCCTGGAGCCGCCGGTTGGCGGATCGGGCCGCGCGAAGGTGACTTGTGCTGTCTAGCTCCGGGATCCTCGTGGCTGCGCTGTTATCGCTGGCCGCCGCGGTTTCGATCTGGCCGGGGGCCGGACTGGTCGCGGTGGCTCGGTTGCTGCGCGTCTCGGCACCGGCGCACAGCGGATCTGCGCCGCTGGGCGACGTGCCTTCCCGCGCGCGGGCGCTGTTGTTCGCCGGGCTGGCAGGCGCCTCGGTCCTGGTCACGTTCCCATCCCTCGCCGGCTCGGCGGCTGCGGCTGGGACCTCCCTGGGGGTGCATTTCCTGCTCTTGGGGTCGAGGTCGACTGACGGCTTCGGATCGCGCCATATGAGTCCGTGGTCCATCGTTCGGTCGCTGGGTGGCCGACCCGGAGATAGGACGGAAGCGGACCAGACGCTGCCATTCGCTATCGATCTGCTCGCCGTGTGCATGCGCGCTGGGTTGCCGACGTCTACAGCGCTCAGATCCGTAGCAGCGGTCATGGCCGACATCACCGACAGTCGTCGTGCTCTGTGTCCGGCTACCCGTGCCGGCGCGGCGCCTGGGGTGCAGATCGTGCTCGGTCGCGCGGCAGCGGCGGCCGAGCTGGGCACCGCACCGGCTAGCGCGTGGCGCGAGTGGATCGGCCATCCGGTCTACGGCCCGCTGGCGCGAGCGATGATCGTCACCGGTGAGTCCGGGAGCGCCGTGGCAGCTCGCCTGGAGTCGGTCGCCAGGCAGTTGCGCAACGCCGCCGGACAGCAGGCGATCGCGCAAGCCCAACGGGTCGGGGTCGCTCTGATGGCACCCCTGGGACTGTGCTTTCTGCCCGCCTTCGTCTGTCTCGGCGTGGTGCCGGTAGTGGTCGGCATCGCTGGTCGGGTATTCGGCTGACGCGTTCGTCGGCGTGCCGGGTGGTTCCCACCCGAGCCGCCTGACCGGGTTGTCCACAGTTGGCGACCTCGCGTGAGCAGTGCCGCCAGCTATCCACAGCGGGTCTTCGGACCGAGCGGGACCGAGGTTCCGCCGTCAGTCTTGAGATCGCGCAAACACGGTGTTTGCCACTACTTCGAGAAAGGAGCCGGACATGTCCGAGCGGTTCGCCAGCGCCATCGTGATCGGCGTCATCACAGCGAGCTTGGTTGGCTGCCTGGTGAGGGGCGCTGACGCTTGGCGAGCCATCCGCCTGCGAGTTTGCAGCCGCACCAGGGATGCGGGAATGAGCACCGCGGAGTACGCGGTGGGAACGATCGCTGCCTGCGCCTTCGCCGCCGTCCTGTACCAAGTGGTGACCGGTGACTCGATCGTCTCGGCCCTGCGGGATCTGATCACATCAGCGCTCACCTCACTGTCGTGATCGCGCGGTCGTCGTGACCGGACGGCTCAGGTCTGGCGATGCCGGAATGGTCACCGCCGAGGCCGCCGTCGTGCTGCCGGTCCTGGTTTTCCTGCTCGCAGCGGCACTAGCCGCCGTATCCGTCGTGACCGCGCAGATGCGCTGTGCCGATGCCGCCAGGGAGGGCGCCCGGGCCGCGGCGCGTGGCGAAACAGATGCCGTCGTGCGGCAGATCGCTGCGGACTCCGCACCGGCGGGGAGTTCGGTAGCGGTGACCTGGGGCGACGACACGGCGACTGTAGAGGTCAGTGCGGCGGTCAAACTGTTTCCCGGTCTAGGCCCGTCAATTGCCGTGTCGGACGATGCAACGGCAGCCCTTGAACCAGGCGTCGACGACACAGTGGCGGCACCCGAGCCCAGAGCCGGTGGGCCCTGATGACGAGGCCGCGACCATGAGCCGCCTCACCGCCGTGGCGATGGGTGGACTGGGGGTGGCAACGAGAAGGTCGCCTGATCGTGGTTCTGCAGGGGTGTGGGTCCTCGCGCTGTCGGGCGTGCTCCTCCTGGCCGGCACGGCCTCCGTACTGTCCGGCGTGGCGATCGTCACCCGACACGAAGCGGGCGCCGCGGCAGACCTGGCAGCTCTCGCGGCCGCGAGTCAGGCGTTGTCCGGGTCCGTCGCGGCCTGCGCGGCCGCTGAGGAGATCGCACAGGCAAACGGGGCCACGCTGGTGTCCTGTGCCCTCAGCAGCGACGGTGTCGTTGACGTGACGGCTTCGACGACGATCCGGCTCGGGTCACTCGGACTGGGGGTGGCACGCGCCGAGGCCCGAGCCGGACCAGCCGACCGGGACTGCGATTCAGACGGGCACGGCTGCAGCGGCGAGGGCGTCGAGCACCACGTCCAGGATCGTGACCGCAGCGCCTTTGTCCAAGGGGGAGTTGCCATTGCCACACTTAGGCGACTGCACGCAGGAGGGACAGCCGGACTCGCACAGGCAACTGGCAATCGTCGCCCGAGTGGCGGTCAGCCATTCGCGGATCGCTTCGTGCCCACGCTCGGCGAATCCGGCGCCGCCAGGATGGCCGTCGTAGACCACGATCGTCGCGGCGCCGGTGTCGGGGTGAAGCGCGGTGGACAGCCCGCCGATATCCCAACGGTCGCAGGTCGCGAACAGCGGGAGGAGACCGATGGCAGCATGCTCTGCGGCATGCAGCGCCCCAGGGAGATCGGCCTCGCCGACCTCGCTCCGGCTCACCACCCGAGCATCCAGGGTGATCCAGACCGCTGCCGTCTGCAGCAGCCGAGGCGGCAGGTCCAGCGGAAAATCGGCCAACACCTGGCCGGTCCAGATCCGACGTCGTTGGTAGGAGACCACCTGGTCGGTGACGTCGACGATCCCGCGGTGCACGCCGACCCCGCTGTAGCTGGAGCTACGGACCGTCTCGATGATCCGTAGGTCGGTGATCTGCTGCGCTCGCGTCGTCCATTCCGGTTCCTCGGCATGCACGATCGCGATCGCTTGCTCGAGGTCGAACTCATCAACGACGTACGAGGCACCCTGGTGGACGTACAACGCCCCCTCGTGCACCGTCGAATGTGCTGAAGCGGCGTCGACTGTCCCGAGCATGCGCCCGGTCCCCGCTTCCACGATGGTCACCGGCGTACCGCCACCTGAGCGCAGGTCGACGTCGGGCCGGTGCCGATGCGTCCAGAACCAGCCGCCCGGCCGCACCCGCAGCTCTCCGGCTGCCACGAGAGAGTCGACAACCAGCTTGGCGGCAGCTCCGCCGAACAGCTCCAGGTCTGCCTCGGTCAACGGGTACTCGGCGGCTGCCATCCGCAGGTGGGGACCGAGGACGTACGGGTTCGTCGGATCGAAGACGCTCGCCTCCACCGGCCGGCCGAAGATGGCCGCCGGATTGTGTGCGAGGTAGTGATCCAGTGGATCATCCGCGGCGACGAAGACGGCCAGCGACTCCTGCCCGGCTCGGCCGGCGCGGCCGGCCTGCTGCCACAACGAGGCCAGGGTTCCGGGAAACCCCGACAACACCACGGCATCCAGACCGCTGATGTCGATGCCGAGTTCCAAGGCGTTGGTGGAGGCAACGCCGAGTAACTCCCCGGAATCCAGCTGCCGCTCGAGTTCCCGCCGCTCCTCTGGCAGATAGCCGCCCCGGTATGCAGCGACCCGCTTGGACAGGATCGGATCGACGTCGGTGACCAGCCGTTTGGATTGCGCTGCGACCCCTTCCGCGCCCCTCCGGGAACGCACGAAGGCGACCGTACGGGCGCCGTCGCACACCAGGTCGGACAGGATCCGCGCGGTTTCCGCGCTCGCGGACCGGCGCGATGGTGAGCCGTTGCTGCCTTCCTCCCACGGCGGTTCCCACAGCGCGAACGTGCTCGCCGCCCGTGGCGATCCGTCGTGGGTCACCGCACTGGCCACCAGTCCGGTCAGCCGAAGGGCAGACGCCTCCGGATCAGCAACCGTCGCCGAGGCGAGCACGAAAGTGGGCTCGGCACCGTAGCGTGCACATATCCGGCGCAGCCGACGTATCACGTTGCCGACGTGGGCCCCGAAGATGCCCCGATAGGCATGGCATTCGTCGATCACGACGAACCGGAGGTTTCGCAGTACCGAGGACCAACGGGGATGCCGGGGCAGGATTCCGCGGCTGATCATGTCCGGGTTCGTCAAGATCCACCGGCTGTGCTGACGTACCCAGTCGCGTTCGTCGGCCGGGGTGTCCCCGTCGTAGGCGGCCGGTCGAACCGAGGGACCGGCCAGGGTCGTTACCGCCGCCAACTGGTCGTGAGCCAGCGCCTTCGTCGGCGCCAGGTAGAGGACTCGGCCTCGGGGGTCGTCTTCCAGAGAGGTGAGGGCGGCCAATTGATAGGCGAGTGACTTGCCCGACGCGGTGCTGGTCGAGACGACGACATGTCGACCTGACCGGGCGAGCTCGGCGGCCTCCACCTGATGCTGCCACGGCGCGTTGATACCCAGCCCCGTCAGCTGCTGCAGGAGAGCTTCGGGTGTCCAATCCGGCCAGTTGCCGAGCTGCGCAGGTCGGGCCACGAGCTCGGCGACGTGCGTCAGGGGGCTCGGGTCCATCCCTCGTACGAGCCTGTCCAATCGCCTCGCGGCAAGGCCGGGCGCAGCCTGGTGCACACCTGGCCGAGGTCGATCTCCCATGTTCTCCACTCTGGCACGCGATTGCGACCGGCCCGATGATGAAACGTGAACAACCGTTCCCCTAGACTCCCGGCCACATCTGGCCCGGATCGTCCGGGTCGGCACCGTCGCCGTTTCCAGTGCGCTCCTTTCGCGTACCCGCTGTGCCGGTGTCGGGTCAGGAGGACTGAGAGATGCCGGTGGAATCATCCATCTCCGGGGGCGACTACGCCCTCGTCACGATCATTCTGTTGGTCGCCATCGGTGCGCTGGCCTTCGCTGCGTTCCTCGTCCGGGAGGTCATGGCCGCCGACCAGGGCACGCCCAAGATGCAGGAGATCGCAAGGGCGGTCCAAGAGGGCGCGGCCGCATATCTGAAGCGGCAATTCAAGACCCTGTCGGTCTTCGCCGTGGTGGTCTTCGTCGTCCTGTTGCTACTGCCGGTCACCGACGGAGGTACGGCCACCCGGGTCGGGCGTGCGGTGTTCTTCCTGGTCGGCGCGAGCTTCTCGGCCTCGGTCGGGTTCATCGGCATGACCCTGGCCACCCGCGGCAACGTCCGGATGGCCGCGGCCGCACGTGAGGCGGGGTTCAAGCCGGCCTTCCGGATTGCGTTCCGGACCGGCGGGGTCTGCGGAATGATCACCGTCGGACTGGGGCTGCTCGGTGCCGCGCTGGTGCTGCTCATCTTCAACGACACCGCCCCGATCGTGCTGGAGGGGTTCGGCTTCGGCGGTGCCCTGCTGGCCATGTTCATGCGCGTCGGCGGCGGCATCTTCACCAAGGCTGCCGACGTCGGTGCCGACCTCGTCGGCAAGGTCGAGGCCGGCATTCCTGAGGACGATCCCCGCAATGCGGCCACGATCGCGGACAACGTCGGCGACAACGTCGGCGACTGCGCGGGCATGGCCGCCGACCTCTTCGAGTCCTACGCGGTGACGCTGGTGGCGGCGCTGATCCTCGGGCAGACCTTCCTCGGCGGCGACGGCATGATCTTCCCGCTCGTGGTGGCCGCGATCGGCGTCCTCGCCTCGGTCGTCGGCATCCTCGCTTCCAACCCGAGGGACGGCGACAAGAGTGGCCTGACCACGATCAACCGGGGGTTCTTCATCTCCGCGGCCACGTCGTTGGTCCTCGTCGCCGGAGCATCCTTCATCCTGCTGCCGGGTGACTTCGCCGAGGTCGGCATCGACGAGGGCGGTAGCCCGGCCGTCGTCGGCTTCGTCGCGGTTCTCATCGGCATCGTCCTGGCGACTGCGATCCAGCTGTTGACCGGCTACTTCACGGAGACCAGCCGCAAGCCGGTCCAGGACATCGGCAAGTCCTCACAGACCGGTGCCGCCACCGTCATCCTGTCCGGCATCTCGGTCGGGCTGGAGTCGGCGGTCTATTCCGCGATCCTGATCGGCGCGGCCGTGTACGGCGCTTTCCTGATCGGTGGCGGGATCGCGCTGTACGCCGTGGCGCTGGCCGGCTGCGGACTGCTCACCACCGCCGGGGTCATCGTGTCGATGGATACCTTCGGACCGGTCAGCGACAACGCTCAGGGCATCGCCGAGATGTCCGGTGACATCGACGAGAACGGGTCGCGCGTCCTGACCGACCTCGACGCGGTCGGTAACACGACTAAGGCCATCACCAAGGGGATCGCGATCGCGACCGCCGTGCTGGCGGCGACGGCGCTGTTCGGCTCGTACTACGCGAGCATTCTCGAGTCGCTCGAGATCGCCGGTGCCGAGGCGAGTGAGGCCATCAACGGGCTGCAGTTGGTCAGCGCCAACAACGTCGTCGGTGCCGTGCTGGGTGCCGCGGTGGTGTTCTTCTTCTCCGGCCTGGCGATCAGCGCGGTCTCGCGGGCGGCCGGTCGAGTCGTCTTCGAGGTCCGGGACCAGTTCCGGCTGCACCCGGGGATCATGGATTACTCCGAGCGTCCCGACTACAGCCGCGTCGTGGACATCTGCACCAAGGATTCCCTGCGCGAACTGGCCACCCCCGGCCTGCTGGCCGTACTGGCTCCGGTTGCTGTCGGCTTCGGCCTCGGCTTCGGTCCGCTGGCCGCATACCTCGTCGGCGCGATCGCCGCGGGCACGCTGATGGCGGTGTTCCTGGCCAACTCAGGTGGGGCGTGGGACAACGCGAAGAAGATGGTCGAGGACGGCGCGTACGGCGGTAAGGGCAGCGAGGCCCACGCCGCCACGGTCATCGGGGACACGGTGGGTGACCCCTTCAAGGACACCGCCGGCCCAGCTATCAACCCGCTGATCAAGGTGATGAACCTGGTCGCCCTGCTGATCGCTCCGGCCGTGGTCAGCCTGACGCTGGGTGTGGACGCCAACGACGGGATCCGGGCGATCATTGCCGTGAGCGCCGTACTGATCATCGTCATCGCCGTGGTGGTCAGCAAGCGTCGCTCGGTGGTCATGGGTGCCGACCCGACGACCATCGATCAGGAGAACACCCCGCCCACCCCCTACCGCGCCTAGCCACCCGTGCGTTCCGAGTGAAGGCGTCCTTCGGCCAATAGGTTCGCGTGAAGGACGCCTTCACTCGGGTGTGGTTCAGTCGTTGGGCTCCGTCTGGCGTGCCCCGGATGCGGAGCCAGGCTCAGCGCGGGAGGCTGAGCCCGTGCACGAGCAACTGGCCCTCTTCGACGACGAGGCGGCCGACCTCGAGATCGCTGACCTGGAGGGTCTGCTGGTCGCGGGCGCCGCCTTGGTGCAACGGAGCGCTGAGGCGCGACTGTCCATCGTCGTGAACGAGCAGTGGCGGGCGAGCACGATCGTGGAGGCCTTCGACCGACGCGGACTGCCCGGAGAGGAGGTGCAGACCTTCAACGGGCAGTTCGGGGTACGCACGCCCTTCCACCGCAGCCTGATGCCGATGGTTGTCGGATGGTCGCGCGGGTCTTCGAAGCTGCCGCCGCCGGATTGGCACCTCACGCCGGCTCGCGTCCGGCTGTGGGCGCTCGCGTCCGGACGATCGGACTCCAGCGGTTACCTGCTGGGCCTTGGCCGCACCGACGAGGCCGCCTGCTGGACGGCGGCCGGAACGGCGCTGGCTGCGGTCGGGCTGGCCGGCACCATGCTGGGGCCTCGAGCAGGCGGACCCGCGTACCGGATCGTGGGCTTGCGGCGCACCAGACGCCTGTGCGAACTGGTCGGCGCCGCGCCACCTCAGGCGCCACCGCAGGCGTGGCCGGTCGAGCCCCCGTCCGGGGCGATTTGACGGTTTGCCTTACCGTGTGGCGCGAGAGAGAAGCCCGAGCGGTCACTGTCAGGAGTTCCGTGCCACCCAAGTCCAAGAGCGACGCTACCCCCGCACGCCAGGGGAGGCCGCTCGTCATCGTCGAGTCCGGGTCCAAGGCCAAGACGATCTCGGGTTATCTCGGCGGCGCCTACATCGTCGAGGCGAGTGTCGGACACATCCGCGATCTGCCGCGCAACGCCGCCGATGTCCCGGCCGCCTACAAGGGCCAACCCTGGGCCCGGCTCGGGGTCGATGTCGACAACGGGTTCGCGCCCCTGTACGTGGTCAGCGCGGACCGTAAGAAGCAGGTCAGCCGGCTGAAGGCTCTCGTCAAGGACGCGAGCGAGCTGTATCTCGCCACCGATGAGGATCGGGAGGGCGAAGCGATCGCCTGGCACCTGATCGAAACGCTCAAGCCGAGTGTCCCGGTACGCCGGATGGTCTTCCACGAGGTGACCCGCGAGGCGATTCTCACCGCGATCGCCAATCCTCGGGAGTTGGACAGCGACCTGGTCGACGCGCAGGAGACCCGCAGGATCCTCGATCGCCTCTACGGCTACGAGGTCTCGCCGGTCCTGTGGAAGAAGGTCATGCCGAAGCTGTCGGCGGGCAGGGTGCAGTCGGTGGCCACCAGAATCGTGGTCGAGCGAGAGCGCGAGCGGATGCGCTTCGTCGCCGCTGACTACTGGGGCATCGAGGGTGACTTCGCAGTCAGGGACGCAACCGGAACCATCGACGAGGCCGAGCCCAAGTCGTTTCGAGCCACGCTTGCGCTGCTCGATGACAGCCGAGTGGCCACCGGTCGCGACTTCGAGGCGACAACCGGCCGGGCAAAGAGCGATGTCGTGCATCTCGACGAGTCAGGAGCCCGCGGCCTGGTCGCTCGGCTCGACGGCGCCGACTTCACGGTCACCCGAACCGAGGAGAAGCCCTACCGCAGACGGCCGTACCCGCCGTTCATGACCTCGACGCTGCAGATGGAGGCCGGCCGCAAGCTGCGCTGGTCATCGGCCACCGTCATGCGGGTGGCGCAGCGGCTGTACGAGAACGGCCACATCACATATATGCGTACCGACTCCACGACGCTGTCCGAAACCGCGCTGAGTGCGGCGCGCACGCAGGCGCGGGAGTTGTACGGCGACGCGTACGTCCCGGCCGAACCCCGCCGCTACACCCGGAAGGTGAAAAACGCGCAGGAGGCGCACGAGGCGATCCGACCTTCGGGCGACTCCTTCCGGACGCCCGGGCAGCTGGCGTCGCAGCTGTCCTCGGATGAGTTCCGGCTGTACGAACTCATCTGGAAACGCACGGTTGCCTCGCAGATGGCGGACGCCGTGGGCACGAGCCTGTCGGTCCGCCTGACCGGCACATCTACGACCGGTGAGGTGGCCGAGTTCTCAGCCACCGGCAAGACGATCACCTTTCCCGGTTTCCTGCGGGCCTACGTCGAGAGCTCCGACGACGAATCGGCCGAGGGCGAGGACACCGAACGCCGCCTACCCGCATTGAGCCG
>JALZIX010000063.1 GCA_030860025.1 Actinomycetota bacterium | reverse complement strand
CTCCTGATCGGCGCCCGGACCCTGCCGGACGACGGTGTGGCCCTTCCGGTCATCTTCGCCGTCGGCGTCGTCTACCTGTTCACCGCCGCGGGGTACGCCCTGGCCGCCAGACGTTACGCCTTCCCGTACTGACCCTTCTCCCGGGACGTTATGCGCATAAGGTCCCATTCTGGAGCCAGTTCCGGGACGTTATGCGCATAAGGTCCCGGGATGGGGGTCAGGTCTTCTTGCGCTGGTTGGCCCACCAGCGGCGGAGTTCGGCTTCGGCGACGTCGCGGGGCAGCGGCCCGCGCTCCATGCGCAGTTCCTTGAGGTAGCGCCAGGCCTTGCCCACCAGCGGACCCGCGGGGATGCCGAGCAACTCCATGATCGCGTTCCCGTCGAGATCCGGACGCACGCGCGCGAGATCCTCCGCCTGCAACAGCACCGCGATCCGTTGCTCCAGCAGGTCGTAGGAATCCGCCAGTGCGCGGGCCCGCCGGACATTACGGGTCGTCGAATCCGAGCGGACCAGCTTGTGCAGCCGAGGCAGCAGCGGCCCGGCATCGGTCACGTATCGTCGAACCGCGGAATCCGTCCACTCGCCGCTGCCGAATCCGTGGAAGCGCAGGTGGAGGTAGGTGAGTCGAGCGACGTCCTCGATCACTTGTTTGGGGTACCGCAGCGCCGAGAGCCGCGCCTTGACCAGGCGCGCACCGACGACCTCGTGGTGGTGGAAGGACACCCGGCCCCCACGCTCCAGCCGCCGCGTCGCCGGCTTGCCGATGTCGTGCAGCAGCGCGGCAAGCCGCAGCACCAGGTCAGGTCCGGCGTCCTCCTGGGGGATTGCCTGCTCCAACACGGTCAGCGAATGCGTGTACACGTCCTTGTGCTGATGATGCTCGTCGATCTCCATCTGGAGAGCGGGAAGTTCTGGCAGTACGCAGTCAGCCAGGCGGGTGGCGACGAACAGCTCCAACCCGCGTCGCGGGTGCTCACCGAGCAACAGTTTCGACAGCTCGACCTGCACCCGCTCCGGAGTGATCCGGCCCAGTTCCTCGGCCCGCTCCTTGATCGCGCCCAGCAGGGAGGGTTCGAGCGTGACCCCCAACTGGGAGACGAACCGGACCGCGCGCATCATCCGCAGCGGATCGTCGGCCAGCGAATCCTCGGGGGCGCCGGGCGTCCGCAGGCGCCGGTCCTCGAGGTCGGCCAGACCACCGTACGGGTCGGTAAAGGTGCGATCCGCGCCGAGCGAGTAGGCCATCGCGTTGATCGTGAAGTCCCGGCGGCCCAGGTCGTCGTGCAGCGAAGTGCCGAAGCGCACCTCGGGGTTGCGCGAGTCCCGGTCGTAGGTGTCAGCGCGGAACGTGGTGATCTCGACGTGCCAGCCCCGCCGCGCGATCCCGACCGTGCCGTACTCGATCCCGGCCGTCCACACCGCGTCGGCGAGCGGTTCTACCAGGCGCAGGATGTCGGCAGGTCTGGCGTCGGTCGCGATATCCAGGTCGACGCTGCCCACCCCGGCCAGACTTGCGACCTCGGGATCCGACGAGTCGTCATGCGCCGACCCGAACCGCCCCAGCAGCACATCGCGCACCGATCCGCCGACCAGGTGTGCCTGATAACCCGCCAGGGCCGCAGCCAATTCCGCGAGCGGGGCCATCGCGACCAGCTCGTCCAGTGCGCGGCGTTGAGCGGCACTGATCTGCTTCCCGGGCACGACCGGCCAGGGTAGTCGTCCCGGGGTCGGCATCGACCGGCCGGTGAGCAAGATCGGTCCCCACGGCTCGCCCACCGCGTACCGGGCGACCGGCCCGGCGAGGTACCGAGACGGTCCGGACCGTCGCGCTACCCTCGACCAGTGCCCAGCCGTGGCAAGTCGACTCGACCCGCGCGCCGGCTGCGCCGGGTCGATGAGACCTCGGCCGGCGGGCTCGTCGTGGACGCCGAGCGCGAGGTCCCGGCCGCGGCGCTGATCGGCCGGCTCGACCGCAAGGGTCGCCTGCTCTGGTCCCTACCCAAAGGGCACATCGAATCTGGGGAGTCACCGGAGGACACCGCCGTGCGGGAAGTTGCCGAGGAGACGGGGATCGTTGGGGAGATTCTCGCCCCTCTCGGCGTGATCGACTTCTGGTTCGTTGCCGAAGGCCGACGGGTCCACAAGACTGTTCACCACTTCCTGCTGCGCGCTGTCGGCGGAACGCTGTCCGACGCGGATATCGAGGTCAACGAAGTCGCGTGGGTACCCCTCTCCGAGCTGGCGGCAAGGTTGGCCTATGCCGACGAACGGGCCCTCGCCGAGCGGGCACCTCGCCTGCTCGCGGACATCGCGTGAACCTGGCGGTCGAGCCCGCGTGACGCCGCCGCACCCTGCTATCCATCGCCTGCTCCTGATCGCGGCACCGCTCTTGCTACTGACGGGCCTGTCCGGACTGACCCAACCCCCGGCACACGCGACTCCGGGGGACCGCCCGGTGACCATCGTCATCGAGGAGATCACCCCGAAGGTGACCGGCCCCGGGACCGTCATCGAAGTCAGCGGCCTCTTGGTCAACTCCACCGACGTCCCGATCACCGACCTCACCGTGCGACTGCAACGCGGGCCGGTCCTGCAAAGCCGCAGCGATCTGGCCGACTATGACTCCGACCCGGTCGAGGTCAACGATTCGAGCACTGCCTTCGTGAACCTCACCCAGCCGCTGGACGGTGCCGGCGTACTGCCCTTCACCTATCGGACCACTGCCGAGGACCTGCGGCTGTCCGTGAGTGGCTCCTACCCGCTGCTGGTGAACGTCAACGGCAGCCCCCGGTCCGAGCCGGCCAGCCGGGTGGGCGAGGAAGTGATCCTGCTGCCCTACCTGCAAGCTCCGCCGACCTCGGTCACCGAGCTGTCCTGGCTGTGGCCCCTCGTCGCGCCCCCGGAGCGCAACTCGCTAGGGGTCTTCACCGGGACCGAGCTGGCATCTTCGCTGAGCCCGGGCGGCCGGTTGGACGTGGCTCTCTCGACGATCGAGACCAGTCCCGGGCTGGACGGCGGGATCTCCACCACGGCGGCACCCCAGCAGGTGACCCTTGCTGTCGATCCGGAGTTGCTCGAGGCGGTCCAGGTCCTGGCCAACGGCGACTACCAACTCCTCATCGGCGGACAGCAGCAGACGTCGACGATCGGCAGCCTCGAGGCGGCCAATTGGTTGATCCGGCTCCGAGCGCTTGCCGTGACGCATCCCGTCGTTGCCCTCCCCTACGCCGACCCGGACATCGCCACGTTGACGTCGCGCGGACAGGGCCACGCCGTCGAGCGGTTGTTGCCCGACGGAGATTCCGGTGACCTCGTCCGCGAGATTCTCGGTGTCGCGCCAGTGACCTCCATCGCCTGGCCGCCGGCGGGCGCGGCCGGCTCACCCGCACTCCTGGACATCCTGGCCGAGCACGGTGTCACCCAGGTGGTCGCCGACGACGTGCTCGACTTCGAGCCGCAGCCTGAGACCTCCTCCCTCGATGCGGTCAGCATCATCCAGACCGGTTCGGGACCGCTGACCGCCCTGGTAGCCGATCACGGCCTCAGTGAACTGATCGGACGTGGCAACTCGAGCGCCGGGTCGCAGGCAATGACCGAGCAGCGCTTCCTCGCCGAACTGGTCGCCACCACCATCGCCGCCGACCCGGGCTCGGGGCGCCATCTTCTGATCGCCCCGAAACGCGACTTCGATCCGGCCATCGCAGCTGCCCTGCTGCGCGCAACGGCCGGGAAGCCCTGGCTGGGCAGGGGGTTAGCCACCGATCTCGAGCGCACCGTCATCGAGCCCGCACCCCGTACGCCGCTCTCGACGTCACCGCCCAGCGCCATCCCCGGCAGCCAGTTGAGCCCACTCCTGAGCGCGCTGCGGGCACGGGACGACTTTGCCAGCGCCCTGGACGACCCGGACACCTCCCTGCTGGCTCTGGACCGGGCGCTGGCGCGGGCAGCCACGGTCAATCGCCGCGCCGACGACGGTGGACAAAGCTTCCTGGTGCTGGACGCCGTTGCGGCGGTCAGCGCGCTGCGCGCGACCGTGGGAATCGTCCCGCCGGCCAACGGCACCTACAGCCTCGCCTCGGCAGATGCTCCGCTGGTTCTCACCGTGTTCAACAACAACGCCTTCCCCGTCGAGGTGAGGGTCACCCTGGCACCGCGGGGGGCGCCCGGCGTCACCACGACGAATGTGATCCAGGAGTTGCCGGCCCAGGAGAACACGACGATCTCCGTCCCGGCCAACGTCGAGCGTTCGGGAAGTTTCACGGTGATCGCCACCGTCAGCACGCCGGCCGGATCCACACTGGGAGCTCCGGTCCAGCTCCGGGTCCAGAGCACCGTGTACGGGCCGGTCGCCCTGGCGATCACCTTCGGTGCGGGCGCACTGCTGGCGCTGCTCTTCGCCCGCCGGTCGGTCCAGTACTGGAAACGCCGCCGGGCGGCCCAGCTCGGGGGTACGGCGGGGACGTCGCAGCCCCCATCCCCCGGTGCGCTGGCCGACACTGCGCAGCCCCCCCTGGTCGATGCACCGCGGCGGAGCCCGGTATGACCCGGCGCCGCGGACCGGAATCGGATCCCGACCCGGACCCGGCAGCCACTCGCTTGTTGCCGGCCGTACCCGCGGCTCTCCCGCCCGTACCGCCGGCACCGCCCGTACCGCCGCTACCGCCGCCCCCATCCGCCGACCCCGCCCACCCGGCCAGCCCCACACCGCCCGAGGCCGCCCTACCGCCGGTCCCCCCCGCACCACCGAGACCCGACCCACTCCTCGACGAGATTCCGGTGTATCCGCCGCCGGTACCACCGCCTCGGCCGTTGCGGTCCTGGCAGGTCGAGGCGCCGGAGTCCCTGCCCGGCGAATCGCTGACGGCCAGCGCCCCGGCCCCAGCCGACGAGCACGACGCACCAGATGGCGGGGGGCCGCGACTGCTCCGGGCGACCGGCATGATGGCCGTGGCCACGAGCGTCTCCCGGATCACAGGTGGGCTCAAGGCCGCGGTGCTCTCGGCTGCGATCGGTATCGGGCTGGTCGGTGACGCCTACACGACCGCGAACATCCTGCCCAACATCATCTACGAACTGCTCATCGGCGGGGTCTTGACCTCGGTCGTCGTGCCACTGCTGGTCCATGCCCAGGAGCGCGACGCCGACGGCGGGGTCGCCTACGCCCAGCGCCTCCTGAGCCTGATCACGATGCTGGTCGTCGTGGGGACCGCTCTCGCGGTGCTCGCGGCACCGATCTTGACCTACGCGTACGGCATCCGGGGCGACGCCGACCAGGTCGAGTTGGCAAACACACTTGCCCGCATCCTGTTGCTCGAGATCATCTTCTACGGCGTCGGTGCCGTGGCTACGGCGATCCTCAACACGCGCAACGCCTTCGGTCCGCCCGCCTGGGCGCCGGTGCTGAACAACCTGATCGTGATCGCCGTCGGCTTCCTGTTCATCGCGATCCGGGGAACCGATCCGCTCACCCCGGCCACGATCACCGTCGGCGAGATCTACCTCCTCGGGTTCGGTACGACCCTTGGGATCGTCGTGCAGGCACTGGTGCTGATGCCGGCGCTGCGGCGCGTGGGCGTGCCCATGCGGTTCCGCCGGGACTGGCGAGGCGCCGGCCTGGGGGAGATACGCCGGCTGGGCGCGTGGGTGTTGACGTACGTGGCGATCAGCCAGGTGAGCCTGATCGTGTTCAGCAACGTCGCCAACACCGCCGCGCGCGAGGGTGGTCTCGGGTCCAACGCGTACGCCAACGCCAACCTGCTCTTCCAGCTGCCGTACGGGGTCATAGGGGTTGCCCTGTTGACCGCGCTGCATCCGCGTATGAGCCGGGCCGCGGCTCGCGGGGACACACCCGGCCTCATCCGGGACCTGTCCCTGGGTGCACGCCTGAACAGCCTCAGCTTGATCCCCGTCGCGGCACTGTTTCTGCTCTTCGGCCCGAACATCGCCATCATCGTCTTCGCCCACGGCCAGGTCGGCGTGGACGAAGCTCGTACGGTGGGGGCAGCGCTGGCGCTGAGCGGTATCGGCCTGGTCCCCTTCGCGCTCACTCTGCTGCACATGCGGGTCTTCTATGCGTTGAAGGACGCAAGAACCCCGACGATGCTCAATCTCGTCATGGTCGCGGTCCGGGTGCCAGCGGCCCTCCTCGTCCCGCTGTTCGTCGCGCCGCAGGACGTCGTACCCGCGCTCGGTGCGGTGAACGCCCTGAGCTTCTTGGTCGGTGCGGTGGTCGGACAGGCGCTGCTGCGACGCAAGTTCGGGCACGCGGACACGAGGCGGATCCTGCGGACCATCGCCGTGGTCTGTGTGGTCGCCGCCGCAGGCGCGGGCGCGGCGTACGGCCTCGTGCACTGGCTGCTGCCCGATACCGATAGCACATTGCGATCACTGGCGGCCGTGGGCCTGGGTAGCGTCGTTGTGGGCGCCGTGGTGGTCACCGCATTTTGGCTGGTGCGAGTGCCTGACGTCCGGGACACCGTGGCCGGCCTGCGGAGAGGGTCTCAGTCGACCAAGTAGTAGGGCGGACCGGCTGGCGAGCCTCCCGAGCGACAGCGGATACTCAGTCAACGACCGGAGAGGAACGGACGAGGTGCGGGTAGGCGATCCACCCGTTGGGGGGCGGTATTCCCTCGTCGAACCCTTCGGGGCCGACGAGCGCTTCGCTGGCGGCAAGGTGCAGACCTGGCGCGCCCAGGACTCCCTCGTGGATCGCGCTGTCGTACTCCGAGTGATGACCCCCGGTGGGAACTCCGCGAAGCTGTTCCTCGACCGGGCGCTCGAGATGAGCCTGATCGCCCACCCAGGCCTGGGCATGGTCTATGACGCCGTCGACCTCGGCGAGCATGCGCTGGTGGTCTGCGAATGGATCGACGGTACGTCGCTGGCCGACACCCTGAAGGCGCACGGTCCGCTCACCCCCACCACGGCGCGCAAGACGTTGGGTGACGTCGCCGAGGCGATCACCGTCGCGCATCACGCCGGGCTGCCCATCGGAGGGATCACCGCCGAGCGGGTGGTCCTGCGCGACAACGGTTCGGTGACGGTCACCGGCGTGCCGGCTCTGTTCGCCGACGAGCGGGGCGATATCCAGCAACTCGGCAAGCTGCTGTACGCCGCACTCACCGGGGAAGAGCCCACCGTCGACGACCCCGACCTCGCCAAGAAATTGCATCGTGGCGTCCCGCGGGATCTCGCGGTCCTCTGCCAGCGCGCACTGGACAACGACCCGGCTCGACAGTTGGGCAGTGCTGCCGCCTTCGCCGCGGTGTTGCGGCCGCGGACCAAGCCGCGATCCCCGACCGGGGCCACCGCGGGACGGGCCGGCGGGCGGCTGGGGGGCCTGGACACCGATCCGGTGCTGGTCCCGCCGGCTGACACGGTGCTAGCTCGCTTGCCCAGGGCTAGCCAGGCGACGCCGACTGCAGCCGCCGCCCCTGTCGCCGCCGCCGCTGCTGCCGCTGCCCCTGCAGATGCCGCCCCTGTCGCCGCGCCTGTCGCCGCCGAACCGGACGCATCCGACGAACCGGCCGCTGCGGAATCGGCGGCCCCACCGACACCGGCGGGGGAAGGGCCGCAAGCAACGGCTGCGGCACGGCCGGCCACGGCCATGGACGGCCGAGCCACCTCCGGAGCGAACACGCAGGCCCAACCACAATCGGCTGTGGACGCGCCACCTCAGGAGATCCCGACCGCGCAGCCCACGCCCCCCACCCAGGTGATCCGTGGCGCCCGCCGAGCGAAATCGGACCCGGAACCAGCCACCAAGGCGCCGCCGCCCAAGGAGGTAAGCCCGACCAACCGCCGGGCGAAGTCCCAGCCCCCAGCGGCGGCGGCCGGGCAACCGACAGTCGATACCCAACCCACCCAAGCCCAGGTTCCCGCCCCAGCCGGACCTGCCCAAGCCGGACCCACCCAAGGGATCCCCACCGGCCGGCCGACATCCCAGCCGACGCGGGCTGCCGTCGGGACCGCCCAGCCAAGTCTGTTCATCCCACCGACCCGAACGCCGCCACCCGCCCCAACCGTGCCGCCCGCCCACGCCGGGCCGCCGGGCCAGGTCCCCCAGCGATCGATACCGACCCGGCCATCCACCTGGGGCACTCGACCGGACGCCTTCGCCCCGGGCCCGCCGGCAACCGCTGGGTCAGCGCCCACCGCCGACCCCTTCGCCCCGGGCCCGCGCCGAACCGCTGGGTCACCACCCACCGCCGACGTGGTCGCGGCGAGCCCGGCTGCTCCGGTAGCGCCGACCCCGGCCGCCGACGGGATTCGAAGCGCCGCGGCATCGGCTCCCCCCGCGACGCAAGCCATACCGATCGCGGGCGCGCGATCGAGTTCCCGTAGGTCAGCATCGGTCGCCGATCAGGTCCGGAACGAATCGGCCGTCGATGCACCTTCGCAGCCGGTGCGTGAGGTAGGCAGCGACTCGCCGATCCGCACCACCGAGGACTACGACCCATGGCTGGACGACACCGGTAGGTGGGGGACTTACGGCGACCTCGACGACGACCCCGACGACGACTTCGACGAAGCCAGCCCCACCCGCCGCAAGGTGCTTCTCTACGCAGTACCGGTGCTGGCTCTGATCCTGGTCGTGCTGATCGCGGTGTTCATCGGTGAACAGTTCAGCAAGGTGGTGATCGACGGCCCGGCCGTGGTGCCGAGTTCGGAGGCCACCCAGCCGGAGGCGGCCCCCACCGAGAGCGGAGCGCCGGCCGAACCGCCGGCAGCAGGGCCATTGCCAGTGGTCAGCGCCGCCGTCTACAACCCCTTCGGCGACGGCGGGTCAGAGCACGACGACGAGGTGGGTCTGGCCGCCGACGGTGACCCCGCCACCGCCTGGGAGACGCTGACGTATGAGAGCAGTCCGGAGTTCGGGAACCTCAAGCCGGGGGTGGGCGTCATCGTCGATCTGGGCGCGGAGTACACGCTCAACTCGGTCGAACTGTGGACGAACCTGCCCGGGAGCGCCATCGAGATCCGAGTGGGCGCAGCACCCGACGCTCCGCTCGAGAACTACCCGATCGTGGGGACGCTCGACCCCTTCACCGAAACCGCGACGGTGGCACTGGCCGAGCCCGTACAGGCACGCTTCGTCATCGTCTGGTTCGTCCGCCTGGTCGAGTCGAACGGCGGCTTTCAAGGGGCTCTTGCCGAATGCCGAGTCATCGGCAGCTGACCTTCCACTTGCCGCCGAGTCGACCGATCAGCCGGACCGGCGCCGGTCGGTCAGGAACTAAGGTCCACTGGTGTGGGGGGCCTCAGACGCGGCGCCGCGGGCAATGCATCAGCGCTGAGCACCGCGAGTGATACCGCACTGCTGTCTGCCCATGTCGGGGGTGATCCCCATGCGTTCAACGAGCTTGTCCGCCGGCACCGCGACCGGCTCTGGGCGGTCGCCCTGCGTACGACCCGCAACCCAGAGGACGCCGCCGACGCAGTACAGGAAGCCCTGATCTCTGCCTTCCGAAACGCCGCTGCCTTCCGCGGGCAGTCCGCCGTCACGACCTGGCTGCACCGGATCGTGGTGAACGCGTGCTTGGACATGGCCCGGCGCAGGGCAGCCCGACCCAGTGTTCCGCTGCGTGAAGAAGAGGCCTTTCAGCCTGCCGACCCCAGGGATCGGATCGCCGAGCGTGAGTTCGGGATGGTGATCGAGAAGGCACTGGGAGACCTGCCATTGGACCAACGCGCAGCCATCATCCTCGTCGATGTTCAGGGCTTTCCAGTGGCCGATGCCGCCGAAGCGCTGGGGGTGCCGATCGGGACGATCAAGAGTCGCTGCGCACGCGGCAGAGCGCGCCTGGCCGTCACGCTGGGCCATCTTCGAGAAACTGAAGGTGAGGGGAACCGCAACGCCGCCGGTCACGTCTGAGTGTGCAGGCGGCCAGCAGAACACTTTTTCTGGCCGACTAACGTGAGAGATAGTTGTCAGCGCACAGATCTAGGTTCAGGCGGAAGGGGGCCAGGAAGTGACCTCCGCTCCCCACCCCGTGGACGGCCCAGACGTCGCCGTCTTGGCCGATCTATCCGCTCAGCTCCTGCCACCGACGGCTGACCGATCCGCTCGCGCCCACGTCGAGTCATGCGCCGAATGCACGGCGGTACTCCAGGCCCTGGATCGGACCGGTCGTGAGTTGCGCTGGCTGCCGCCGATCCCCATGCCGGCTGAGGTGACCGCCCGCATCGACGAGGCGTTGGCCGCCGAGCGCACGATCGTCTCGATCTCGCACCTGCGCGAACGCCGCAAGCGTCGGCAGCAGTTGCTCGGTGTGGCTGCGGCCGCTCTCGTGGTCCTCGGCGGTGGCGGCGTTCTGCTCTCGTCGCTCACCGGCGGCACACCCGACTCCGTGACGGCTGGAGTCGACACGCACACGGAGCCTGCTCCACCCTCCAGCGGTCCGAGCCTTGACGAGGGTTCCCTGCCCGATGCCGTCGCCGACCTCGTGACCGGCGGCGAGGGCGGCGCGCCGTTGGACCTCGATGGAACGCCGGCTCCGCAGAACTGCGTCGCCAGCGTGCAACTCGACGGCTTGGATGAGCTGATCGGGGTCATCGAGATCCGGTACGGCGGCCGTAACCGGGATGCGGTGTTCTTCACCACCTCCAACGCCACCATGGCCCGCGTGATCGTCGTGGAGGACTGCTCCGTGCCGAACCCCGTCATCGTGGCGACCCTCAAGGGCGAGATCTAGCCGCTCGCTTCGTCGGCCGCTCCGACTCACCCCAGCCAGGTAGGGGGCTGGCTCCGCCCGGCCGCTCCACCGCACCGCCGAGACACCGCTCGGGAATGCCCGGCCCGTACCCTCACGTTGTGCTGTCAGCAACCACAGAAGCGAGGGATACCGGTGCCTGACCAGGTACGCAGCGTGATCATCATCGGCTCTGGCCCGGCCGGCTACACCGCAGCCATCTACGCCGCGCGAGCCAACCTCAGACCGCTGGTCTTCGAGGGCATTCAGTACGGCGGCGCGCTGATGACGACCACAGAGGTGGAGAACTTCCCAGGCTTCGTCGAGGGCATCCAAGGCCCGCAACTCATGGAAGACCTGCGAGGGCAGGCCGAGCGGTTCGGCGCCGAACTGGTTCCTGAGGATGTCACCGAGGTCGACCTGGCCGCGAATCCGAAGATCGTCAAGGTCGGGGACGTGACGCACTTGGCCAAGACCGTGATCGTGGCCACGGGGTCCAAGTACCGCTACCTAGGAC
>JALZIX010000062.1 GCA_030860025.1 Actinomycetota bacterium | reverse complement strand
AGTTGAGTGCGTCGAAGTTGAACCACTCGGCTTCGACTTCTGGCCCCTCGGCCACCTCGTACCCCATGGCGAGGAACACATCGACCATCCGGTCGGCGATCATGCTGACGGGGTGTCGCGCGCCGCGCGGACGACGGTCCACCGGGAGGGTTACGTCAACGGTCTGCTCGACCAGGACTCGTTCGTCACGTTCTGCGGTCAACGCTGCCAGGCGCGTCGCGTACGCCGCTTCGACGCTCTGCCGGGCCAGGTTGACCCGCTTGCCGGCATCGGCGCGTGCGGCGGGGGGTAGGGCACCGAGTTCTCGGCGGGCGGAAAAGATCGGCGCCCGCTCGCCCAGGTGCGCCGGGCGTACGGCGGCCAGCGCGTCGAGATCGAGAGCCGTTGCGAAGTCCTTCTCCGCGGTGGCCACGGCCGCTTCCAGTGCCTCGGCGGACAGGAACGCGACCTGCTTGGGGTCGTAGAGATCATTGGCTCCAGACATCGTGTCTCCATCCAACCGCAGCGGTGCAAGAGCAATCAGTCAGGGCGACGCGGACCCAGTCTCTCGGTCTCTCCGATGGCTCCCAGCTCGGCATCACCGAGCGGGCTCATGAAGACGTGCGGCGCTGCGCGGTGGCCGACGCGTAGAGGCAGATAGACGCCGCCGCAGCGAGGTTCAGGCTTTCCGCGCGGCCCCAGATCGGGATGCGGATCTGCTCGTCAACGACCGCAAATGTGTCGTCGGACTCGATCGTGGCCAAGCCGTGCGCCTCGCTGCCGAACACCCACGCGGACGGTGCCTGGAGCAACCGCTCGGTGTCCGGCTCGCCCAGGCTTCGGCTCGCAGAGGCAGCGGCGCCCAGTACCTGTAATCCGGCTTGGCGCAGCGCGGCCCGGACCCCGGCGTAGGCGGCGGCGCGCACAATCGGCAGGTGGAACAGGCTGCCGGCGCTGGCCCGCACACACTTTCCGTTGTACGGGTCGACCGATCCCTGCGTGAAGATCACCGCGTCGGCGCCGGCAGCGTCGGCCGTACGCAGGATCGTGCCGGCATTCCCGGGATCGGCGATGCCGGCCAGCACGGCAACCAGCACGGGCCGGGGCGACGCGACGTCGGAGATGTCGACATCGACGTAGCGGCAGCGGGCGACAAGTCCCTGCGGGTGCACTGTTTCCGACAGGGCCGCCGCGGCCTTGTCGCTGACCGGCCGCAGGGTGACCGGCGCCTCGGCCAGCCAATCGCCGTGCAGATCAAGCGCGCTGGGCGTCGCGAACACCTCGAGCACCACGCCGGGTGTGGTCAGCGCCTCCCGGACCGCCCGCGGGCCCTCGGCAAGGAACTCCCGAGTCTGGTCCCGCCGCGCCCGTCGCGTCAGCCGACGGGCTGCGGCCAGACTGGCGTGCCGATCAGCCAGCACGGCGCTCAGCCCCCTCCCGACCGTTATGCGCACAACGGCGAGCGGCGGGCCTGTTCGGCGACCGTTATGCGCATAACGGCGAGATCTCGGGACCCAGTGCGCCGGCCACGTGTGCGGTGTAGCTCCGGTTAGATCAGCTAGGGCCGCGTCCTGCGCCGGCGGTGGTGCCGGTCAGCTGCCCGGCCGCGTCGAGGGCGGTGCGGGCGCTTGCGACCAGTGCGGTGAAGGCTGCTGCGTCGCTGACGGCGAGCTCGGCGAGGACTTTGCGGTCCAAGGGGATCTCGGCCAACTTCAGGCCCTGCATGAACCGGTTGTAGGTCATGTCGTTCTGGCGGGCGGCAGCATTGATCCGGGTGATCCACAGCTTGCGGAAGTCACCCTTGCGGACCTTGCGGTCGCGGTAGTTGTAGGTCGCCGAGTGGAGCAGTTGCTCCTTGGCCTTCCGATAGAGACGTGAGCGCTGGCCGCGATAACCGCTGGCGGCCTCGAGTACAGCGCGGCGCTTCTTGTGGGCGTTGACTGCCCGCTTGACGCGTGCCATCGATGAACTCCTTGCGCTACAGGCCGAGCAGCCGGCGCATGCGCCGGTTGTCAGCGGGGTTGATTTCGGTGTTGCCATCCAAGCGGCGTTTACGACGCGAGGACTTGTACTCGAACTTGTGCTGGTTGTTGGCCTTCTCACGGACGAGCTTGCCCGTCCCCGTCACCCTGATGCGCTTCGCGGCACCCTTGTGCGTCTTCTGCTTAGGCATGGTGGCCTCCCTCGCGTTTCGGTTGCCTAGTTGGCGGTGCCGGCCCGACCAGCTTCGCTGGCGGCAGCCTGCTTCTTCTGCGCTGCGGTGCGGTGCGGTGCCATGACCATGACCATGTTGCGGCCGTCCTGGCGCGGCGTGGACTCGACGAAGCCGAGTTCCTCGACATCGGTGGCCAGACGCTGCAGCAGTCGCATCCCCATCTCGGGACGGGA
>JALZIX010000388.1 GCA_030860025.1 Actinomycetota bacterium | reverse complement strand
GTCCACTCCTCCGGACTGCCATCCACCCAGACGACGCGCTCTGGAGTCGTGAGTTCAGCCACCTCGCGTACCCACCCAAGGAGCCGCGCGTGGTTGGTGGGGGCGGTGTCCAGGCCAGGTATGGCGACCGTTGTCATCTCGACTCCTTGCATCGGCGGCAGACCGTGAACCGGGGCCGATGACGGATATGGCTCACCGTCGCCGAACCCCGCGTGAGGCCCGACCCGACGTACGTGGGGGGATCCCTGCACACTACCGGCGCCGTAACGTCCGCGAAACATCCAGATTGTGCATCCGATCACATGGATGCCGCGTGATTGATGGCGAGAATGGGCCGTGCCCAAGCGACTCTTTGTGGCGATCAGGCCGCCTCGTACCGTGCTCGAGGAACTAGCCGGGGCGGTCGAGCCGCTGCACACTGAGCTGCCGGCGCCGCGCTGGACGCGCATCGAGAGCTGGCATCTGACGCTGGCATTTCTCGGCGCCGTCGACGAGCCCGGGCCGTTGATGGAGCAACTCGAGCAGGTCGCCGAGCGGCATCGGCCGATCCGCCTGCACATCGGCGGGGCAGGACACTTCGACAACCGCGTGCTGTGGGCGGGCGTCAGCGGAGACCATGCGTCGCTCCGGCGCCTTGCCGAGTCGGTCCGTGCGGCCGCTCGGCAGACCGGCCTCAAGGTCGAGGGCAAGCCCTATCGCGGTCACATCACACTGGCTCGGGGGGTCGGCGATGTCGATATGAGGGTGCTCGCGGACCGGCTGCGCGGGTTCACCGGCTCGGTGTGGACCGCGACCAGCCTGTATCTGATCGAAAGTCGGCTCGGCGCCGGACCAGCCAGGTCAGCGCAGCACCAGATCTACCAGCGATGGCCGCTGCGGCCGTAATGGGAGCGGCCGACGCGACATCGGGGTTGGCGGGCTAATCGCCCGGGTGGGCCGGATTGATGGCCGGGAGGACCCCGGATCCCCCCACTAGAGTCGGCGGGCATGGCTGACGGGGTCCGATCCTTCCGGGTGCTCGCGATCTTCGGCCTCATCTGGGCTCTGTTGAGCGGGTGCATCGCCGCCGACCTGGCCGAATCCGCGGCAGAAACCGGGGCCCAGCCACCGCCCGGTCCGCCCCGCTTCGATGTCATCTCCGAGCAGGATTGTCCCGACATCGACTTCGAGTGCGTACGGCTGGCCGTCCCTCGTGATCACTTCTCCGATGACTCGGCGATGTGGGAGGTGGACTTCGGGATCCGGCGCGCACCTGGTGAAGCCCAAGGCACGTTCGTGACCATCACCGGCGGCCCAGGGTCCAGCGGACTGGCGTCGGCCGATTACTACACCGATGCGATGCCGGCGGGCATCACCGACAACTACGACATCGTCTTCCTCGACCAGCGCGGGATCGGCGGCTCCGAGCCGGTGCGTTGCGACGCGGCCGCCGCGAGGTACTACGACACCGCCTCCGATCCGTGGGATCCCGACCAGCGGGACCAGGTCATCGCAGACGCCAAGGCCTTTGCCGACGACTGCGTCGCCGAGTCCGGAGTGAGCGGGTCGGACTTGGCCTTCTATTCGACGATCCAGGCAGTCGAGGATCTGGAGGCCTTTCGCGCCTATCTGGGGGTCGACAAGCTCAGCCTGTACGGCGAGAGCTACGGCACGCAGTACGTCCAGACCTACGCCGCCGCGCATCCTGAGCACGTCGCGTCGCTGATCCTGGACGGTGTCGTCGACCTGAGTACCGAGGCCATCCCGTACTACATCGAGACGGCGCAGGCTTTCGGCGACACGGTCGAGGCCACTCTGGATGCCTGCGACCGAGCACATGTCTGCGCCTCGGACGCGCCCGGGGAGGCCGCGCAGGCCTACCAGGATCTGGCTGCAGAACTAGAAGCCGGGCCGATCGGGTACGAGTTCCCGATGCCGGACGGAACCACCGATGCGCGCGAGTTCACCGACAGCGACCTCTCCGCGGCCGCCAGTGGGTTTGCCAACTCCTTGGACGTTCGGATGCTGCTGCAGCGCGCGGTCAACTCGGCGGCGGAAGGGAACCTCGTACCATTGGCCCGGCTGGCCTCCAGCGCCCGGTCAGAGGACGCCGAGACCTTCGAATCCGAGGTCGACCCGTCCTTCTCCGACGCGATGTTCTACGCGGTCGAGTGCCAGGACTATTCCTACCTGCTGGGGGCCGGCAGTCCGCGAGAGCGACTCGACCTCTGGGTTGCTGCCGCCGAGGCCGCCGGGCTGGACGAGGAAGTGTTGGGTGGCATCGCCTTCGGGGACCTGCCCTGCCTGGTGTGGCCGTCGACGGCTGACCTGGTGCGCCGCCCGCCCCTGATCACGGACACCGCGTACCCGGTGTTCGTCCTCAACTCCAACACCGACCCGAACACCCCAGCCGACAACGCGGCCCGGGTATTCGGCCGGATGGCCAACTCCTATCTCGTGGTTCTGGAGGGCGGGCCGCATGTGATCTTCGGACGGGGTTACCGATGCGTGGACGACCTGATCGAGGACTTCCTGCGAGAGGGCGAGGTTCCCATCAACCGGATCACTTTATGCGACGGCTCGGTGGCCGACCCCTATGTGCCCAATGCGCCTGGGACAGAGGCGGAGTACGTCGATGCACCGACCACGGTGGCCGCGATCGCGAACTCTGTGCTGAACAACCTCGAGTACTACGACTGGTACGGCGAGGACATCCTGGAGATGGGTTGTGACGCCGGCGGCTCGCTGACCTATGACCCGAATTCCGGCGGCGCGGAGTTGACGTTCAGTGCCTGTGAGTTCACCGACGCAGTGCCCATCGACGGAACAGGGGTGGTCCGGTTCAGCGGATCGGCCACGCTCGATGTCACGCTGCCCTTTGCCGATCTGGTCTCCGCGGGCAGTGGTGCGATCACCGGAATCTTCCGCGGACTGCCCGTGGGCTGATCCCGTCCTGCCGATCCGACACAGGCGCCGTTCCGTTCCGTGGGCTTCAGCCTCGGTCGAGCAGGGCGTGGGCCGCGTTGTGCCCGCCGATTCCGCTGACCGCACCTCCGCGTACGGCACCGCCGCTGGCCGCATAGACCAGCCGCGGCTCGTCGGTCTCCACTCCCCAGGTCCCCGATTGCGTGTCGTGGGCCGCCCATGGCCAGGACAGGTCGCCGTGGAAGATGTTGCCGCCCGGCATCGCAAGGGCCGCCTCGACGTCCAGCGGTGAGGCGGCGTGTATGCACAAGGCGCCGGCGGAGTCCCGAGCCAGGCAGTCCTCCAGCGGCTCGGCCAGAATGCCGTTGAGTCCGTCGATGGCCAGTTGCGCTGCGCGTGCTCGTACGCCTTCATTGTTCCCATCGAACAATGCGGTCGGTGTGTGCAGGCCGAACAGCGTCAGGGACTGGTATCCAGCGGCGCGCTCTCCGGGCCCGAGGATCGTCGGGTCGGACAGGGAGTGGCAGTACACCTCGAACGGCAGCGGGTCGGGCAACCGGCCGGCCGCCGCAGCGGCGTAGGCCGTATCGAGCTGGGACGCGGACTGGTTGACGTGCAGAGTTCCGGAGAAGGCGAGACTCGGATCGAGGCCGGAGCGCAGCCGTGGGAGCCGGTTGAGGACCATGTTGAGCTTCAGCTGTGCGCCGACGGGGCGGGCCGACGGCGTACGGCCGCGCAGGGCGTCCATGACCTGCGGTGCGACGCCGGAGACCACGGCTGCGGCTGAGACAGTGTGTTCCGAACCCGATTGATCGGTCCACGTGACCTCCGCTCCGTTGCCATCGACGGCGACGTCAGTGACCGTTGCGCCGACTGTGATGTCCGCGCCGAAGCGCCTGGCTGCTTCGGCCATCGAGGCCGAGACCGCGCCCATGCCGCCGATCGGCACCCGCCATTGACCGGAGCCGTTGCCGATCAGGTGGTAGAGGAAGCACCGCGCGGCCAGCCCATCGGTGGCGTGCAGGTCGGCGAAGGTCCCGATCAGCCCGTCGGTCAGGGCGACACCGCGTACGTGATCGTCGCTCAGCGCCCGCCCGACAAACTCGGCCAGCGGGAGTTCCCGGAGATCGGTGAGGATCTGCGGATCGCGCAGCCGGGACTCGATCGCTTTGACGGTGGCCAGGGGTTCGAGCAGGGTCGGGGCCAGATCCTGCGCCAAGGTCTCGATCCGCGCGTAGAAGTCCTGCCACGCCTCGAAGTCGGAGTGGGCGCCGGTCAGGTCTAGGAAGGACTGTCGCGTCCGGTCCCCAGCCGGTCGCTCGACCAACAGTCCGAGGTCACGGCCCGATCTGAGTAGCGGCGTGTAGGAGGCGATGGTCCGGTCGGCGAGCGCCACCGTCAGCCCTAAGTCGGACACGATCTGGTCGGGCAGCAGGCTGACGAGATAGGAGTACTTGGACAGCCGTACGTCCACGCCGGGGAAAACCGCCTCGCTAACCGCGGCTCCACCGACGTAGGCCAACCGTTCGAGCATTAGGACCGACCGGCCGGCCTTGCCGAGGTAGGCGGCAGCGACCAGGCCGTTGTGTCCGCCCCCGACCACGACGACGTCGTACCTGGTCGCGTCCATGCCGCCCTCTCGCCTGACGCCCGAGCCGGAGTGACCGACTCAGGGCGCCCCTGAGTCGAACCTATCGAGTCAGGGTGCCCCTGAGTCGGCGGTACGGTGCCCCTCGTGAGGGACGATGCCGCGCGAGCGCGCAAAGCGGCGATTGATCTGGCTCTGACCTTTCCCGAGGCCTGGCAGGACGAGCCGTGGGAGGGCGACGTCGTCGTCAAGGTCCGGAAGAAGATCTTTCTGTTCGCCGGTGCCGACGCCAGCGACGAGCGATGGCCGGTCGGGATCGGCGTCAAGCTGCCGGTGTCCAAAGATGAGGCGCTCGCGGTACCGGGGGCCGCACCGAGCGGGTACGGCCTGGGCAAGTGGGGATGGGTCAGCATTCCGCTCGACCAAGGCCCCATCGATCCGGATCTGATCCGCGACTGGCTCGAGGAGAGCTACCGAGCCATCGCGCCCAAGACCCTCGTCGCGAAGTTGGCTCAACGCGAAGACGACGAGACCCCGTAGTCCCGAGCAGCGGTCCTGACCAACACCGGCCAGCGCTGAGGGTCAGCGCACGTCGACCAGGTCCACCACAAAGACAAGAGTTTCGCCGGGCTTGATGGTCTTGCCGGAACCCCGGTCGCCGTAGGCCATGTCTGGCGGGATCGTGAGCCGCCGGCGGCCACCGACCTTCATGCCCACGATGCCCTGGTCCCAGCCCTGGATGACGCGCCCGACGCCCAGCTGAAAGGCAAGCGGCTGACCGCGGTTCCAGGAGGCGTCGAACTCCTCGCCTCCGGAGTGGGTGACGCCCACGTAGTGAGCCATGATGAACGACCCGTTGATCGCCTTGGCGCCCTCACCCACGATCAGGTCCTGGACCTGCAGATCGGTGGGCGGCGGGCCCTCGGGCGGATCGACGTCGGGCCGGGTCAGCTCGCTCACTGGATGGCTTCCTCTCCTACTACTGCTTCGTTGCGGTCACCGAGCATTGTGTCGGAGCCATGGTCAATCATGGAGCGGTGACCGCAACCAGCTTCCGGCTGCGCACGGCGCCATGACTGCGAAGACACCGGCCGCAGCGAAGATGGAGCCACCGACACTGGCTTTCGAGACCGCGGCCGAATTCGAGGCGTGGGTCGCCGAGCACCGCGACGACCAGGTCGGACTGTGGCTCCGGATCGCCAAGAAGGGCTCCGGTATCCCATCGGTCAGCTACGACGAGGCCCTCAAAGTGGCGCTGTGCTACGGCTGGATCGACGGCCAGAAGGGCAGGGGTGATGACACGACGTGGCGGCAGCGCTTCTGCCCGCGTCGCCCGCGCAGCGTCTGGTCCAAGCGCAATATCGGGTTCGTCGCCGAACTCACCGAGGCCGGCCGGATGCAGCCCGAGGGGATCGCCGAAGTCGAGCGGGCCAAGACTGACGGGCGGTGGGACAAGGCGTACGACGGTTCGGCGAAAGCAACCGTCCCCGATGACCTCCGCAACGCGCTGGACGCTGTACCAGCTGCGGCCGCCGCCTTCGCCGGACTGACCTCGACCAACCGGTACGCCATCCTCTACCGCGTCCAGGACGCCAAACGCGACGAGACGCGGGCGCGGCGGATCGCTCAGTTCGTCGAGATGCTGACCGAGGGCCGTACGCCATACCCGCAGGGCGTCATGGGCCGCAAAGGCTGATTGCCTCTTGACAGCCAAGAAGCAGCCTGCACCGCAGGGCGCGGAGAAGGTCGAGGCGCCAACGCTGGCCTTCCCCACGGCCGCCGACTTCGAGACGTGGGTGGCCGACCATCGCCACGATCAGGCAGGCATCTGGATTCGGCTGTACAAGAAGACCTCCGGCGTGCGATCGGTGACTCATGCGGAGGCGCTTCAGGTCGCCCTCTGCTACGGCTGGATCGACGGGCAGGCGCGCAAGCGCGACGAGGCGTCATGGCTGCAGCGTTTCTGTCCCCGACGTCCGCGAAGCGTCTGGTCCAAGCGAAACGTGGGGTACATCGCCGAATTGACCGCAGCCGGTCGGATGCAGCCCGAGGGCATCGCGGAGGTGGAACGGGCCAAAGCCGACGGCCGGTGGGCCAGTGCCTACGAGGGACCGGCGAACGCCGTGCCGCCCGCCGACCTACAGGTAGCCCTGGACGCTGTGCCGCCTGCGGCCCGGACCTTCGGGGGCCTCACTTCGGCGCAGAGATTTGCGATCATTCGCCAGGTCGCGGACGCCAAGCGAGCCCAAACCCGCGCCCGCCGGATCACCAGATCCGTCGAGGCACTGGCCGAGGGACGGATGCCCTAGCCGGTTCTAGCCGGACCCGTCCGGTGGGGCTCACACCGCGGCACTAATCTGCGCTCGTGAGGTCACTCGATGCAGGCAGCCGCTCGGAAGGCGAGACGATCGAACTCGCGGAGCTGAGCGTCGAGTGCACCAAAGTAGACGACGATTCCGTGGAGCTCATCGTCAAGGAATGAGGTGGTGTGCGCCATGTCGCGGATCGAACTCATGCTGGTGCAGATGGACGAGGCGTACGCACGCCTCAGCCGACGACTGGAGGGGCTCAGCGACGAGGAGTACCTCTGGGAGCCGGTGTCGGGCGGCTGGTCGATCCGGCCCAGTACGGATGGCCGCTGGGCCGCGGAGTATGTCTTTCCCGACCCGGAGCCGCCCCCGTTTACGTCGATCGCCTGGCGCCTACTGCATATTGCTGACTGCAAGCTCATGTACCACGAGTACGCCTACGGTGCAGCCACTCTGACGTTCCCTGACCTTGAAGCTCCGCGTCACGCGGTCGCGGCAATCGAGCGGCTAGCAGAAGGTCAGCAACTGTTGCGTCACGACCTGACCGGCCTGGAAAGCGACGCCGCTCTCGACGCCGAGGTCAACACGAACTGGGGGGAGCCGTGGCCGGCCTGGCGGATCTTCTGGACGATGATCGAACACGACGCCTGGCATGGTGGCGAGATAGGCACGATGCGCGACCTCTACCGGAACCGGTCGGCCGTGCCGCCCCGCGGTGTCGCCCGACCCTGAGGCATCCGGAGCCGACGAGTCAGGTTCGGTTCGCCTTCCCATCCAGCCGGAGAGTGTTGGACTCATCGCGGTGCGTCCCCGTGGTCCCGACGTGCTTGTCGCCGATACCCGGCCCGTTCTTGATCACGTGGACCATGGCCATGGCGTGACCCCGACCGACCCCGAAGTCGGTCTTGAACCACTCCACGATCTCTGCGGCCTTGGTGTCCGGCCCGTACCCCCGTTCCTTGGCCAGGTCGACCAGCTCCTGCGGTGTCTTGCCGGTCTTCTCCTCGACTGCATCGAGGTATGCCTGGAATGACATGGCGCCTCCGTCCCATTTACGTGTTCGGTCTGAGTGAAGGACGCCCTGTATCGAACCTATTGGCAGAAGGCGTCCTTCACTCGGTGTGCGTCAAGCTTCGATGTTGCTCATCACGTGCTTCATCCGGGTGTAGTCCTCGAACCCGTACATCGACAAGTCCTTGCCATACCCGGACTGCTTGAACCCGCCGTGCGGCATCTCGGCGACCAGCGGGATGTGGCAGTTGATCCAGACGCAGCCGAAGTCCAGGCGCTTGGCCATGCGCAGGGCCCGCTTGTGATTGGCGGTCCAAACGCTGGAGGCAAGGCCGTACTTGACGCCGTTGGCCCAGCGCACGGCCTCGTCCTCGTCACTGAACCGCTGGACGGTGATCACCGGACCGAATATCTCGTTCTGGACCGCCTCGTCGTCCTGCTGCAGCCCGGACACGACGGTCGCCTCGTGGAAGTACCCGTTCTGGCCTTGCCGATGGCCGCCGGCGGAGACGTTCGCGTGATCGGGTAGCCGGCTGAGCACGCCGGTCACCTGCTCGAGTTGGTTGGCATTGTTGACCGGACCGTAGAGCACGTCATCGTCGTCGGGCATCCCAGTTTTTGCGTTGTGCTTAGCCTGCTCGGTGAGCGCGGACACGAAGTCGTCGTGGATCCGTGGTGAGGCGAGGACCCGGGTTGCGGCCGTGCAGTCCTGACCCGCATTGAAGAATCCCGCGACCGCGATCCCCTCGGCCGCGGCGTCGAGGTCGGCGTCGTCGAAGACCACAACCGGCGCCTTGCCGCCGAGTTCGAGGTGGACGCGCTTGATGTCGTTGGCCGCTGCCTTGGCGACCTCCGAGCCGGCCCGGATGCTGCCGGTGATCGACACCATGGCAGGAGTGGGATGACTGACCAGTAGCCGGCCGGTGTCGCGATCGCCGGTGACGACGTTGAAGACGCCGGCCGGCAGATGCTCGTTCATGATCTCGGCCATGAGCAGCGTCGAGGCCGGTGTTGTGTCGGACGGCTTGAGCACCACCGTGTTTCCAGCCGCGATGGCCGGCGCCCATTTCCAGACCGCCATCATGAACGGGTAGTTCCACGGGGTCACCTGGGCGCAGACGCCGACCGGCTCGCGGCGGATCCACGACGTGTGGCCGGCCAGGTACTCCGCCGACGCTTTGCCCTCCAGCACGCGGGCGGCGCCGGCGAAGAACCTGATCTGGTCGATCGCCGGCGGCAACTCCTCACTCGTGGTCAGCCCGATCGGCTTGCCGGTGTTCTCGCTCTCGACCTTGACGATCTCGTCGACCCGCGCCTCGATCGCGTCGGCGATCTTGAGCAG